>JANMKJ010000070.1:0-2280 GCA_031371945.1 Rhodobiaceae bacterium | reverse complement strand
GCTTTTTGCGTTGCTGGTGTTGATTGTTTTCACCAACCGCTACGTATTTGGCTCATTCCTGCGCTTAAATGACAGGCGAACGCGAGCGTCCTTCGACATTGACCCGGACGTATGGCCCACCGTTACGATTGTGGTGCCGGTCTATAATGAAGGATCACATGTTCGCAGGACGGCTGCGTCTTTCGATGCGCTGGACTATCCGCGCGACCGGCTGACCGCCATTTTTATTGATGACCATTCGACCGACGACACCTATGGGCACTTGCTGGCCGTTGCCCAGCAATATCCGTGGATGCTGGTGGATCGCAATCCACGCAACATGGGCAAGCGACTCGGAATCAAGAATGCCGTGCTGCGAACCTCGTCTGAACTGGTGCTATCGGTTGACTCTGATGTCATCGTTGACGGCAACTCGCTTAAAAACCTGGTGCGCCACATGCATAGCAGCGGTGCCGATGGTGTAGGGGGCTGTGTATTTGTATCGAATGCCAACGAAAATTGGCTCACTCGCATGCAATCGGTAAAATACTGGATAGGCTATCATTTTCTCAAGAACCTGGAAAATGCCTTCAGCCACGTTATGTGCCTGTCGGGTTGCCTCACGCTTTACAAACGCGAAGCATTGCTGGCTGTGGATCACCATCTGGAGAGCAGGTCATTCCTGGGTGACGAGGTCAAGTATGGTGAGGATCGTTTTCTGACGCGCAAGCTGGTCGAGTCAGGCTTCAAGACGCGGCTGTGTTTTAACGCACGCTGCTTTACCAAGGCACCTGCAACCATTGGCAATTATCTCAATCAACAATTGCGCTGGCGCCGGTCAAATCTCGTGGATTTCATCACGGCCATTCCAAACCTCAACAAGTTCAATCCGATCGTACTTGTCCACTACATGTCGATGGCCATGTTGTTGCTGTTCTATCCACTGTTCCTCGTCACCCAAATCATGCATTTGGGAGTTATCATTCCCATGCTTGAGCACGGTTTGCTGGTCACGGTTTTTGCCTTGGCCTATGAGTTCAACAAGAAGAAATTGCCGCTCTTTGCGCAAACTTCAGGTGTTTGGTTCCTGACCATGGCCTTCGTTTTTCCGGTCATGTACATCACCATGACGCCGCTGGCGCTGGCTACATTGGGCACGTCGTCGTGGGAAACACGGGGTGCCAAGCCAAAGCTCCTTGGGGCAAAGCCATGACGCAGCAGTCGCATGCCCAGTATTTTAAAGCCAAGACCAAGGCACTCTTTGTTGGACTGCCATCACAACATATTGCAGGCCATTTGGGTGACAAGGCCGATGACTTTGAAATTGCGCAGTCCAATGGCACTGCAGACACCATCGCCTTGGTCATCCGCAATGACTTTGAATATGTCGTGGTTGACCAAAGCACTGAGAACATAGCGCTTTCACTGCTGGTGCCGTTGCTTGCGGGCTCAGAGCAAACCTTCAAGCTGATCGTGATCTGCCAGCCAGAGGATGTTGGCACTTATCTTCGCATCCGCGGAGTTGACCGCGTGTTGTCCGTTCCCGTTGCCGCCTCGCAACTGCGTCTCGCCTTAGGCGTCGGCAAGGCAACAGTCGAGATTCCGCAGGAAACAACCGAACGGCGCGCGCCACCTGGCGTTTCTCCCACTCAAATCGCTTCACATCTGCGCAATCGTGCCATTGCGCTGGTCTCTACGTTCTACAAGAACGCCGCATTTGTGCTGCTGGCAATCCTGTTTGTGTCGTTTTGCTTCTATGGGCTGCTGATCGGTTATTTCCTGGTGTCATCGTCATGGGGTGCACCTGTCACGCTTTCGCGGGGCCATGAACTTGTGACTCGGGTTGAACAACAGATCAATGAATTGAAAATCAATGCCAATCTTGCCAGCCAGCACAAGTCTGAAGCGGAACTCGAGTCGGCCAAGGCAACCCGTGAACAGGAAGATGCGCGGTTGCTGGTAGGCTATGTGCTCGGAACCGTTGAAAAGGAAATCGACGCGCGCAGTGGGCGTCTTGCCACGTTGCGGAAAACCGAAAAGCGCCTTGCTGGATTGCAGAAGGCATTCGAGGGGCAACTGGCGGGAAGCGGCATGTCAGGCAGTCTTGCGAAGCTTTACAAGAAGCGCCTGATTGACCGCAAAACATTTTCTGCTGAAACCCTCGGATTGATGGATGCAGGCCAGAAACTGTCCAACCTCGCGATCAATCTGGCAAATGTACAGGATGAAGCCGTGGCGTATGACGCCAACATTAAATGGGAAACCACGGTGACCTATAATGTTGGATTGGATTTTGGTTTG
>JANMKJ010000067.1:0-3909 GCA_031371945.1 Rhodobiaceae bacterium | reverse complement strand
AACCCCTGCAGGCTGTGTAATCCACCGCAAATGCGGAGCCTTTGACGCTTGTTTTGGCCTGAAAGTGGGTTTCATAAGGGGCGTGCCGCGCCACAAGCGAACAGCAACTCCGCTTGTCTCACAACAGTCCACTGTAGGCGTCTACACCAGCTGTAACTATGTATACCCACTGCATTCAATGGCGAAAGTTAATATATGTGTATCTAGTATAATAATAAAAACATCTTAGAAATATATACTCAAGTATAACTGTCTCTTTTATGTATTAAACTGCCTATTATGGCAGTCTAAATTCAATATTAACGGATTTTTAACCGTAACTACACAAATGATGGGTCGTGAACGGTTTATTTATATTTGCGTATATTAGAGGCAAAAAAACCTATTTTGGAACTAAGGGGAAAAAATGATTATCATCGTGGATGAGCGTTTGGAGGTTACTGAAGCTTACTGTGCCAGTTTTGGGCGGGAAGGACTTTCAACGACAGGGTTTAACCAGACGGAATTTCAGGGGTGGTTCCACACGGCAGGCGTGCAGGACCTGGCAGCAGTCGAAACCATCATCATCGGCAGCTTCCCGGACCGGGAAAGGGCGATCAGCATGGTTAAATCCCGCTCCAGCATTCCCGTCATTGCCGTCAACGAGACCATGGGCCTTGAATCCATGTTGACCCTTTTTGCCACGGGTGCGGATGATGTGGTGCGCAAGCCCGTTCACGCTCGGGAATTCATCGCACGGATTGGTGCCATCAAGCGGCGCATTTGTGCCGAACCCCGGCAATCGGACTTTGGCGACCTCAAGATATTTTTCGATGGCCGCGATCCTGAGATTCATGGCCAGGTACTCATGCTGCCCCGCCGCGAACGCCGCATTCTGGAATACCTCGTGGCCAACCGCATGCGCCGGGTCAATCGTTCGCTGATATTCAACGCGGTGTACGGATTGTTTGACGAGGAAGTGGAAGAGAGCGTTGTAGAAAGCCACATCAGCAAGCTCCGCAAGAAATTGAAGCATGCCTTGGGCTATGATCCCATCGATACCAAGCGCTATCTTGGCTATCAGCTGGTTGGACCCAATGAAGCGCAGCAGGCAATCGCCATGGATGCTGAAGCCGATGCCCATGTTGCCAATCTTGAGCAGGTGATGAACGAAGCACGGGGCTTCAAGGTTGGTGCCGGGCTATTGGAAGAAGCTGCCTGAAAAACTGCAGACCCAACTCCTGCCTATTCTGTGAGTTGGGCCGCCACTTCTGCAAACGGATCGACACTAAGGGGTGAATCAGGCGCTTGGACGAGCGCCTGATACAGTTTGGGCACAATAGTAAGGGCCTTGTCCAATTCGACGTCGCCGCCAGGTTGATAGCCACCCATGGCGCGCAGGTCACGGGATTCCTCATAGCGCGCAATCAGTGCAATCAGCATGCGTACCAGCTTGCGCTGCTCGGGGGACCAGACCAATTGGGCAAGCCGCGAAATTGAAGACAGTAGATTGACTGCTGGATACCTGCCTTGCTCGGCAATGCTGCGGCTCAGGACGATGTGCCCATCAAGCGTGCCGCGAATGGCATCCGCCACCGGATCGTTGTGATCATCGCCATCCACCAGAACGGAAAAAATCCCGGTGATGAATCCCTGGCCCTCGGCACCGGGGCCGGCACGTTCCAGCAGGCGGGGAAGGTCCGAAAAGACGCTGGGGGGAAAGCCGCGGGCGACTGGTGCCTCGCCGGCGGAAAGGGCCACGTCGCGGCAGGCATGGGCATAGCGGGTGACCGAATCCATGATCAGCAATACATTTTCACCGCGGTCGCGGAAATATTCAGCAAGGCGCATGCCAGTGCGTGGTGCAAGCCTGCGCATCAATGGACTTTCGTCACCGGTTGCCACGACCGTGACAAGCCGGTGCTTTTCCTTGCCGAGCGTCGTTTCGGCAAACTCCCTGACCTCGCGACCACGCTCGCCTACCAGAATGACGATGACGGTGTCGAAGCCTGCTGCACTCGACAGCATTGAGAGGATTGTTGATTTGCCCACACCCGAGCCTGAAAAAATGCCAATGCGCTGCCCGCTGCAAACGGGAGTGAAGATGTCAATCACCCGGACCCCGGTTTTGACCGGGCTTTTCACCAGCCGCCGTGACATGGCAACGGGCGGGGCATTGTCAACCGAAAGCTGCTCCTCACCTGGTAGCAACTCCGCACCTCCATCTACGGCGCGTCCCAGCGCATCAATCATGCGGCCCTTCCAATTGGGGCTGGGGCGTATTGCCAAATCTCCTGCGGGGGAAGCAAGTGTTGCGAGACTGATTTCGGTACTGGTGTCAAACGTCCGCACCAGCGCGGTTTCCTGCTCGACACGGATGATTTCGGCGAGCACGCAAGCGTGTTCGCAATGGAACTTGACCAATGAGCCAAGTTTTACAAAGCGTGACAGGCCATGGATTTTGTAGCCGCTGGCAGTTGCTTCCACCACCCGGCCAAGGGGTTCGGCAAGAGGTACATTGTGGTGCAGCCTTTGCATGCGTGACGCGAGGGTGGAAAGCGCGTTGGGTTGGCCCATGACAGCGTTCACGAGGATGCAGCGCCTAGGCGCCACCCAGAATCTGGATCGCCTTCTTAAGTGAAGATTCGCTTTCTTCAATCGATGTCTGCAAACCGTCGAATGCCCTCGTGACCATGATCAGGTTGGTCATTTCCGACACGGGGTTGACGTTTGACTCCTCAACGAAGCCCTGCAGTATGCCGTCGGCGGCAAACGACACGATTGGCGTTGGAGTTGAAGTTGGAACAATCGCTGAATTTTCCATTCGTGCGTAACCCCCCGACGTATCGACAGCGAACAGCCCGATGGCGCCAACCCTCCTGCCGTTCTGGGTGATCATGCCGTCGCGTGCGATTTTTGGTGGACCAGCCGAAGTGTCGAGCTGGATCGGCGCATTACCGGCGTCGAGAATGGGGTAGCCATTGAGCGTTTGCAATTCGCCGCTCTCCAACAGCTGCATGCGACCATCCCTGGTGTAGGCGGTGCCCGATGGCGTTTGGATGGCGAGCCAGCCCTTGCCCTGGACAGCAATATCCAGCGGATTGCCTGTCTTGTTCATGGCGCCTGTGCGCTCTGAAATGAAGGACTCACCGGCGGTGGTAAAGGCGGTTGGGTTCTTTGACATCATGGACAGCATGGTATCAAATTTCAGTTCTTCGGCGCGGTAGCCCACGGTGCCGGCGTTGGCCACGTTGTTGGCGATGGTGGACAGGCGGCGGTCGAGCGCTATTTGGCCCGACAGGTTCACATATAGGCCAGCTTGCATCTGGTTATCCTCTAAAGCGCAGTGATTGAATTTTTGTCAGGGTTTCCATGCTGGTGATGGATTGCACACCCTGGCTCAGCACCAGGCTTGGGACATTGCTTGTCGAAGTCCCGTTCTTGATCTCCCACATGGTGGTAAAGCGGGTGAGAAATTTGTTGAGGACTGCCGGGTCATCGAGATGTTCGATATCAATCTTGTTCTTGATGATTTCGGCCTGCATATCAAGATTGTTAGAGCTTCCCGAACTTGTCAGTCCGAGGGCGATCTGGGCTACCTTGTACAGGGCGGCATCGCCGAGGATGGAATAGGCGGTGGTGATGTCCGGGGCCTTCCTGCGAAAGTAAAGCGCCAGGCGCACGCCGTCATTCGATGTGCCAGCCTGCTCTTCGAGCTGGACCTGCAGAAATTTGTCAACGACGCCTTGCCGGGTGCGGTCGAACACCGTTGTCGTAGTGCCGAGGCTTTTGAAATTGAACGCCGTTGCCAGTTCCTTGAAGCGGGGGTCGGTCAACTGGTTGGTGAAACTGCTGGCCGAATCGATGCCGTCGCTCAGCACTTTCTTGACGAATGCCTTGGCGTAAACCATGTCCTTGAGGCCAAAGGCC
>JANMKJ010000044.1:0-3637 GCA_031371945.1 Rhodobiaceae bacterium | reverse complement strand
GAAGACGGAATGCGGATGGAGCCTCCGATATCAGTTCCCGTGGCGAGTGTGGTAAAGCCAGCGCTCAGTGCGGCACCGGCACCGCCCGATGAACCGCCGGGTCCATAGTCAAGGTTCCACGGATTGTGGGTGGTGCCCCAGATGCGGGAGCGGGTGACACCCGACAGGCAAAACTCAGGTGTTGTGGTGCGGCCAAATATGATGGCGCCAGCTTTTTCCAGGCGCTCGATTTGCGGGTCCGAATGATCGTCAATATTGTTTGCAAAAATCAGCGAGCCGTGGGTGGTGCGTTTGTCTTTCACGCGCTGGGCGTCCTTGACGAGCAGGGGAACGCCCTCGAGGGCGCGCGGTTTGCTGCCGCGCCTGGCATAGAGGGCTGTTGCAATTTCGGCCTTGACCAGGGCCTCTTCAAAATAACAATCGGCGAGGCAGTTGATTTTGCCGTTCAGCTTTTCCGTACGGTCGATCAGGATTTTCAGCAGCTCGACCGGTGACAGGCTGCGTTTCTTGAAAAGCTGCAAGATGTGCATTGCAGGGCTGTAGGCAAGATCGGCGCTGGTCATGGGAGGTGCTCTTGGTTAAGACTGGCGTTTCAGTGTGAACCAGTATGAGGGAAAAAGTCCATGGCGGGCAAGCTTGCGGGTAGGGTTGCGTTGGTAACGTCGGCGGGGCAAGGCATCGGCCGTGCGTCGGCCATTGCCCTGGCAAATGAGGGGGCCAAGGTTTACGCCACGGACCTTCGCTCCGAGCTGTTTGAGGATATTTCGAGGGACCACCCCAATATTACGGGCTTTGGCCTGAATGTTTTGGAGCAGACGGCGGTGGATGCGGCATTGAAACGCACCGGGCCAATCGACATATTGTTCAACTGCTCAGGATTTGTGCACAATGGCACGATCCTCGACTGCAATGACAAGGACTGGGACTTCTCTTTCGACCTTAACGTGAAGGCTCATTACCGCATGATCAAGGCCTACCTGCCGGGCATGCTGGCCAAGGGCAAGGGCAATGTGGTGAACATGGCGTCCGTTGCCTCGTCGATCAAGGGGGCTCCCAACCGGTTTGTCTACGGGGCCAGTAAAGCCGCAGTTATCGGGCTTACCAAGGCATTGGCCACCGATTTTGTGAAGCAGGGCATTCGCTGCAATGCGATTTGCCCCGGCACAGTTGAGACGCCTTCGCTCTATGACCGGATGCGCGCGCAGGGTGACTTTGAGGCGGCCAAGGCAGCCTTCATTGCCCGCCAGCCCATGGGCCGTTTGGCCCAGCCTGAAGAAATAGCAGCGATGGTGGTTTATTTGGCAAGTGACGACTCGGCTTTCATGACCGGGCAGGCCTTAACGATAGATGGCGGCTGGTCACTTTAAGCATTTTGCCCCGCGGCCATTGGCAAGCCTGAAAATTCCCCATAGGATATATTCTTAAACGTCTGGAACAAGACGGTGGGGAGTATTTTGAATTGGTGAATGGCAAGGCCGCCATCGAGGCGGTGGGCGTTTCGAAGGTATTTCAATCCGCCGGGCAGGACAGCATGAAGGCGCTGGACAATGTGTCCGTTGCCATCCGCGAGAATGAGTTTTTTACCCTTCTTGGGCCATCGGGCTGCCGAAAAACCAAGCTCATGAGGCTCATTGCCGGGATAGATTTTCCCACCGAAGGTGAAATCCTGCTCTATGGCGAGAACATCGCATCGCTGCCGCCCTACAAGCGCCCGGTGAATACGGTGTTCCAGTCCTATGCGCTTTTTCCTCACATGACGGTTGCCCAGAACATTGGCTTTGGCCTTGAAATGCTGGGCAGGCCCAAGGGTGAGATCGAAGCCCGGGTCAGCGAGATGCTCAAGCTGGTGCAGATGGAAAGCATGCGCAACCGGAAGACCAGCCAGATTTCCGGCGGCCAGCAGCAGCGCGTGGCACTTGCCCGGGCGCTGGCGCCCAAGCCCAAGGTCTTGCTGCTCGACGAGCCATTGTCGGCGCTGGACTACAAACTGCGCAAGGAAATGCAGATCGAGCTGAAACGCCTGCAGCTTGAAACCGGCATCACCTTCATATTCGTGACCCATGACCAGGAAGAAGCGCTCACCATGTCCGACCGCATCGCGGTGATGAGCAAGGGCCGCATCCTGCAGGTGGGTAGCCCGCATGATATCTATGATCACCCGTCGGAACGCTTTGTTGCCGACTTCATCGGGGAAACGAATTTCCTGGAGGGGAGTTTGCAAAGCGGAACCAAGGGCAAGGCCCGGGTGAAGCTGGCAAGCGGTGCCACCATCGAGGCCACAGTGCCGGAGGGCCTGAAATCAAAGGGCAAGGTCACCGTTGTGGTGCGGCCCGAACATGCGGCTTTGGCCAAACAGCTGAAATCATCGGTGTTCAAAGGTGAGCTCGAACACGTGGTCTATTTTGGCACCGATACGCATTTCCATGTGAAGCTCAACGGTGGTGACAGGTTCACCGTGCGCCAGCAGAATGCAAGTGTCGCGCGTGATGCCTTCAAGGCGGGTGACAAGGTTGGCATCGTGATTGCCAAGGGCACCGCACAAGTGTTGCGGGACTGATGCCATGAGTGCAGCCCAGGATGTCATCGACCGGGAAATCAAGCGCGACATTCGCACCCGCTGGCTGCTGACATCTCCGGCACTGGTCATCATTGCCCTGGCCGCCATTGGTCCGCTGTTTGTGGTGCTGCTCTATTCCTTCATGGTGAAGGGCGATTATGGCGACGTCAAATACTGGCAGTTTTCCGGGGCGGGCTGGTTTGACGTGTTTTTCGAGCGTGACCTGTTTGACGATACCTTGAGCTTTGCCGACGGGCATCTCCTGGTGCTGTGGCGGTCGATCAAGCTCGCATTCCTTACCACCATACTTGCACTTTTGCTGGGATTTCCCACGGCCTATTTCATTGCAACCCGCGAGGAGCACCGGCGCGACCTGTGGCTGTTTCTCATCACCATTCCGTTCTGGACCAACCTGCTGATCCGCACCTTTGCCATCCAGGAGCTCATTCGCAACGAAGGTCTGGTCAACAATTTCCTGCTGATGCTTGGCGTCATTGATCAACCGATCCAGATGATGTTCACGGATTTTGCCGTGATGCTGGGAATGGCCTATGTTTATTTGCCACTGATGGTGCTGCCGGTCTATTCGAGCATGGAAAAAATGGATTTCAGGCTGGTGGAAGCGGGCTACGATCTCTATGCGGGACGCTTCCAGGTGTTGCGGAAAATCATCCTGCCTCTGGTCAAACCCGGCATCATTGCGGGTTCCATCCTGGTGTTCATTCCAGCACTGGGTGCCTATGTCACGCCCCGCATGCTGGGGGGCGGCAAGGTGTTGATGCTGGGCAATCTCATTGACCTGCAGTTCGACATGGGCCGCAACTGGCCGCTCGGGGCAGCGCTTTCAATCACCCTGATGTTGATCGTGCTGGTGGCGCTTCTGGTTTACGTGCGCAATGCCACGCGAACGGGGGCAGGCCATGGGTAAGGGATTTTCGATCCGCCACATGCCGGGCTTCACCATCATCGCCATGACGTGTTTCGTTTTCCTCTACCTGCCCATTCTGACCATGGGGGTTTATGCCTTCAACGCCGGTGAATCGATTGCCATCTGGAAGGGCTTTTCGCTGCGCTGGTTTG
>JANMKJ010000119.1:0-5853 GCA_031371945.1 Rhodobiaceae bacterium | reverse complement strand
AACGGGCCCTGGCTGGCAGCAAGAACATGAACGTGATGAGCACGGCTACCAACTATCATGCGGATTATGTGAAGCCCAAGTGGGCCAAGAACATGAAGCGCCTCGTCAAGATCGGCCACCACATTTTCTACGAGGGTTAGTCGCCCGTCGAGGCAGCTATGCAGAAAGGCGCCGCAAGGCGCCTTTATTTTGTGCGCTATTGTGGCATAAGCACTGCCAAACCGGAGGAAATACAATGGCCGTGAACGAAGCTGAAGGAACTGCCTGGACCTATTTTGAAGGCCAATGGCACGAGGGCAATCCTAAGATCATGGGCAGCATGGACCATGCCCCCTGGCTGGGATCGTGTGTGTTTGACGGCGGCCGAGCCTTTGAGGGCTGTGCCCCCGATCTTGATCTCCACTGCCAGCGCGTGGTGCGGTCGGCCACAAGCTTTGGTCTCAAGATCTTGAAAAACGCCGTGGAGCTGGAAGCCCTGGTGCGAGAAGGCATTGCCAAGTTTCCCAAGGATGCCCAACTCTACCTGCGCCCCATGTTCTGGGCCGCAACCGGATTTGTCGACGTTGACGCGGAATCCACGCAGTTTTCCGTCTCGGTGTATGAAGCTCCCCTGCCACAGCCCGGGCCGTTTTCCATTACCCTTTCGCCTTTCCGCAGGCCGTCGCTGGAGTACGCGCCAACCGATGCAAAGGCCGCCTGCCACTATCCCAATTCCGCCCGCGCGGTACGCGAATGCAAGGCCCGGGGCTTTGACAACGCCGTCATGCTGGATCCCCTGGGCCATGTGGCCGAACTCACCACGGCCAACATCTGGTACGTCAAAAACGGTGAAGCTTTTACGCCGGTCCCCAACGGCTGCTTTCTCAACGGCATCACCCGCCAGCGCATCATTGCTCTGCTGCGCGGGGCAGGCGTCAAGGTCCATGAACGGAGCCTCAAATGGCAGGAGTTCCTCGAGGCTGACGAGGTGTTTTCCACCGGCAACTACAGCAAGGTGATGCCGGTCACCACCATCGAGCAGAGAAGCCTGCAGCCCGGACCCGTTGCCGCAAAAGCCCGCGAACTCTATTGGGCCTATGCTAAGGCTTCAGGATAAACGGCGTTCCTTCAAAGGCATTCGCACCCCGGCCAATCTTTTCAATGGCGCGGCTCATCCGCCCCTGCCGGCCGAGCAGCGTATCCGCATAGGAAATGATCAGGCGGTTTGGCGTAGCGGAAGGCGAGGCGGCGCGCAGCTCATGCGCCAGTTCTTCCTCATCCGCGTTTGGCCGCAACATGCATAGAGCGGTGTAGGCCGAAGCGGTTGAGCGGCTGATGCCCGCCCAGCAGTGGATCAGCATGGGTTTTTCCTGGTCCCAGCTTGCAATGAAATCCACCAGTTTTTCCGCATCGGTGGCGCGCGGTGCCGAAAACCCGTCCATCATTTCAACCACATCATGAAATGTGAGCTTGAGGTGCTGGTCGGTTTCAATGCCGTCAAACGTCTTGTGTGGCGTGTCCGGCCCCAGCAGGCTGACCACGCGTCCCACCCGGTGTTTGTCCACCAGTCCCTGAACCGCATTCAATCCGCATACAATGATCATGATTTTATACCAGCATTTTAAACTTGTTGAGGAACAGGGTTGCAGCCTCCTGGGTGGCCAGCGGTTTCAAATGAAAAAATTTCCGCGTACCCTCACCGCTGAGGCCGCGCGGCCGCCCGAAGAATTTTTCCGCCTCCGGCACCGAAAATCCCGCCAGCTGTGTGGCCTCAAGATAGGCCGACATCCTGTCAGCAGATTTGATTGCCGCCTCCAGTTCCGAAGATGTTTTTGGCGACAGGCCAAAGCGTACATGGATGGCTTCCAGCAAGCGGTTCTCAAACGCCTTGTAGTCCAGGCCGAGGGCTGCCTTGAAAGGTGAAATCATGTCGCCCACTACATACTCCGGAGCATCATGCAGCAGGGCCTTGAGCCTCTCCTCCTTGCCCAAGGTCTTGTTTACGTGCACGCAAATATTTTCCACCAGCACGCAATGTTGCGCCACTGAAAACGCATGGTCTCCCTTGGTTTGCCCGTTCCAGCGTGCCACCCGTGCCAGTCCGTGGGCGATGTCCTCGATTTCAATATCAAGCGGCGACGGGTCAAGCAGGTCTAGCCTGCGGCCTGAAAGCATGCGTTGCCAGGCGCGGGGTTCTGCCATCTAGCGCGCCAATTTCTGCACGGCCTCATGCCTGTGGCAATCCACCATGTGATCATTCACCAATCCGCAGGCCTGCATGAAGGCGTAGACAATGGTTGGCCCCACAAAGCGAAAACCCTTCTTTTTCAGATCCTTGGAGATTTTCTCTGCCAAAGGGGTTGAGGCCTGGATTTCGCTCATGCGCCGCAACGTGTTCTGCAGCGGCTTGCCATCCATGAAGTTCCACAAGTAGGCGGAGAAATCCGGAATTTCGAGATAGGCCTGTGCATTGGTAACACTCGCTTCAATCTTCAAACGGTTGCGCACGATGCCAGGGTCTTCCATGAGTTTAGCAAGCTTGGCGGGTTTGTAGCGCGCCATCTTCTGGGCATCAAACCCATCGAAGGCTTTTCTGAAGGACTCGCGTTTCCGCAAAATGGTGATCCAGGAAAGTCCCGCCTGAAAACCGTCAAGCTGCAATTTTTCAAACAGGGCCCGTGAATCATATTCGGGAACGCCCCAGTCAGTATCATGGTAGGCAACATAAAGTGGATCGGTGCCGCACCACGTGCAGCGGCAAATTCCATCGGCATGTTTCACTGGCAGCATGTTACGTCCTTAATATCCTGGTGATGACAGCATCTGTCAGCAGTGGCAACACCGCTTCGTCAAGCCGATCAGTCCGCACCAGTGCGAGGGCCCGGGTGCCAGACGACGACAGGATGGTCCCGATCATCTTGTCACCACTGCGGATTTCCTTGCCGCTTGTTGCTGATTCGAATTCAACCGGCAGGATACGGCTGCGGGCCGTCGAGCGGTGTTGCATGCGCGATACGACTTCCTGCCCCACGTAACACCCCTTGGTGAAACTCACCGCCCCAAGCTTGTCAAAATTCGCCTCGTGCGGAAACAGCTGGGCAGAACCAATGTCACCATCACTGTCGGCAAGCCCCAGGGCTATGCGACAGGCATCATACCCCGCGCCATTGGGCAATGTGCCGGCGGGGGCGATGATGCGCCACCCGATTTCAGCCGAACGTGGGTCAGCATAGCTCAGCAAACCTTCAGGCCTGGTCGGCGCCACGCCAACTTCGAGGTCGGGTCGCGCTTCGATCACGATTTTTGCCCGCAGGCGGTAGAACTTGAGCCGCTTCTCCAACTCAATGATCTGCGAGGTGGCACACTCCAGAAAATAGCCGGGGGCAGCCCTGACTACGAAGAAATCAAACAGTATTTTGCCCTGGGGCGTGAGCAGGGCGGCATAGCGGGCGTGGCTCTCGGCCATTCCCGCGACATCAGCCGTCACCAGGTTTTGCAGGAATTGCTCGGTTTCAGCGCCCGCAAGTCCTAAAACTGATCGTTCTTGCCGCACTTGCATTAAAAAACTGGAATTCGTCATAGGCTCCATTTACGGTTGCCCACGCGTATTATCAAGGAAGCTCGATGAAACAACCCGTTGATCTCATTTTGCAGGGCGGAACCGTCGTCAACCAGGATGGTGTGGGCCTTTGTGACGTGGCCGTGGCCCAGGGCCGGATCGTGGGCCTGGGCAATCCATCAAACTTTGCCGCTGCCGAAACGATAGACTGCCGGGGCCTCCACATTCTGCCCGGTGTCATTGACAGCCAGGTGCACATGCGTGAGCCGGGTGCTGAGCATAAGGAAGATCTGGAAACGGGAAGTCGCGCCGCCGTCATGGGGGGCGTTACCGCCGTATTCGAGATGCCCAATACCAAGCCCCTCACCATCACGGCAGAAGCCCTTGCCGACAAGGTGAAGCGCGCCACCAACCGCATGTTTTGCGATTTCGCCTTTTACATGGGCGGCACCCACCAGAATGCGGGCGAACTTGCCGCTTTCGAAAAACTGCCGGGTTGTGCCGGTATCAAGGTGTTCATGGGCTCTTCAACGGGTGAACTGCTGGTGGAAGACGATGAAGGTGTGGCCCACATCCTGGCCCATACCCAGCGCCGTGCGGCTTTCCACAGCGAAGATGAATACCGCCTGCGCACCCGTGTTACCCACATTGTGCCGGGCAATCCCGCAAGCCATCCCATCTGGCGAGATGATGAGGCCGCACGATTGTGTACCGAACGCCTGATCCGCATCGCCCGGAAGGCCAAAAAGCGCATCCATGTCCTGCATATTTCAACTGCCGCCGAAATGCCCCTGCTTGCCGCCAACAAGGATGTGGCAACGGTGGAAGTAACACCGCACCACCTCACGCTTTCGTCCGACGATTACGCCAGGCTGGGGACCAAGCTGCAAATGAACCCTCCGGTGCGCGGGCTTGAACACCAGGCAGCCATATGGCAGGCACTGCAATCGGGCGTCGTTGATGTGCTGGGTTCCGATCACGCACCCCACACGCTGGAGGAAAAGTCCAAGCCCTATCCCAACTCGCCGTCCGGCATGCCCGGTGTGCAAACCCTCGTGCCCGTCATGCTGGATCATGTGAACAAGGGCCGCCTCAGCATTGAGCGGCTGGTGGACCTTACCTCCCATGGCCCCGCACGCATTTTCGGCATTTCGCGAAAGGGCCGTATTGCCGAAGGCTTTGATGCCGATTTTACCATCGTCGACCTCAAGAAGAACCGCACCATCAGCAACAGCTGGATTGAAAGCAAATGTGGCTGGACACCCTATGACGGCCGTGAAGTGACAGGCTGGGTGCAAGGCACGGTGGTGCGCGGCCGCAGGGTGATGTGGAACGATGAAATCCTCGGGTCAGCCCATGGCAAACCCGTTTCCTTCATAGAAAGCTGACCCATGACATTCCGAGCCATCCAGATTTCCAAAACCGATGCTGGCCAAAAGGTCGACTTTGTCAACCTTGACGAATCCGATCTCATGGAAGGCGATGTCACCGTTGCTATCAGCCATTCCTCGGTCAACTACAAGGACGGGCTGGCGCTTACCGGCAAGGCCCCCATCATCCGCAAGTTCCCGCTTATTCCCGGCGTTGACTTTGCCGGAACCGTAACCCAGTCCACGCACAAAAGCTGGAAGCAGGGTGACCTCGTTGTGCTCAATGGCTGGGGTGTAGGCGAACAGCACCACGGCGGCTTTTCCGAGATGGCCCGCGTCAGTGGCGATTGGCTGGTGGCGGTGCCTGCGGGTTGGACCTGTGGCGATGCCATGGCCGTGGGCGTTGCAGGCTTCACTGCCATGCTGTGCGTGATGGCGCTTGAAGAGCAGGGGCTGAAGCCCGGTGACGGTGAGGTTCTGGTAACCGGAGCCGCAGGAGGCGTTGGCACCGTATCAATCGCGTTGCTGGCCAGGCTTGGCTATAAGGTCGCCGCTTCTACCGGGCGGGTGGGCGAAGCAGATTTTCTCAAGCAGCTTGGGGCCACGACCATCATTGACCGCACTGAATTCAACGGGCCCGTGAAGCCCCTGGCAAAGGCCCGCTGGGCCGGTGCCATCGACAGTGTTGGTTCAACCACGCTGGCCAATGTCATTTCCCAAATGAACAACGAAGCAAGTGTTGCCGCCTGCGGACTGGCCCAGGGCATGGACCTGCCCACCAATGTGGCACCCTTCATCCTGCGTGGTGTCAGGTTGATCGGCATCAACTCGGTGACGACGCCTTTAGCCCGCCGCCAGCAGGCGTGGCAGCGCCTTGCCCATGATCTCGACTTGCGCGAACTGGCTTCACTCACCACCCACGTAAAACTGGAAGATGTACCGCGC
>JANMKJ010000002.1:0-6838 GCA_031371945.1 Rhodobiaceae bacterium | reverse complement strand
GCCCAGCTTAGCCCGTCTTCAGGCCATGTTCGGGAGCGAACCTTTGGTTATTCCAGCGGGGAATAGCCAGCCAAAAGCTGGTTCTTGAGAGGGAAAAGTTTCGGGAACCTAAGCTACCCCTGTTTGTGAGCGAGTTGACCTGTGCGGCTCCTGTCGCCGTCCCGAGTTGTGCGGGTCATGGGCCCGTCCACGCTTTGTTGTGTGTGGACGGGCCACGCTACTTCATTCTTTGCGCTCAAAAAAATAAATTCCGAAACCGCGCGCAAATCCAAAGGCAATTTCATTGAAGATTTTAGTCATTGTCCCAATCCAAACTGGCAATTTCACATCTTATTTCGATGTATGCCCTTGAAATATGAACGAAATATTGCCGTTCAAGCGTTGGGATCAGGCGTCAGCCATGTGCGCCCTGCATGGCGAATCGGTCAGTCGCACGAATCAGTGCATCGGCGATTCCTGGTTCTGTTGCCGTATGACCAGCGTCCGCAATGATCTCAAATGCCGCTTCCGGCCAGGCACGGTGCAAGGCCCAGGCAGTTTCCATGGGGGTGACCACGTCGTAGCGCCCCTGCACGATCACCGCCGGCAGGTGCCGTAGTTTTTCAGCGCCCCGTATGAGCTGGTCATCACTGTCAAAGAATCCGCCGTTGACGAAGTAGTGGCATTCGATGCGGGCAAAGGCCAGGGCGAACTGGTCGGCGCCAAAACTCTCAACCGTGCCGGGATGGATGCGGAGTGAAAGCGTGCTGGCCTCCCACTGGCTCCAGGCCCTGGCGCAGGCGAGCCTTTCCTCGGCATCATCCCCGGTCAGCCGTTTGTAGTAGGCCGCAATGAAATCCGCACGCTCGGCAACGGGAATAGGTGCCACATAGTTTTCCCAGGCATCGGGGAATAGCGCACTGGCTCCTTGCTGGTAGAACCAGGTGATCTCGCGTTTGCGCAACGTGAAAATTCCGCGGAGAATTATCTCGGTCACGCGTTCCGTATGCTTTTGCGCATAGGCCAGTGCCAGGGTTGAACCCCAGGAGCCACCCAGCACCTGCCAGGTGTCAATTTTCAAATGCCCGCGCAGCACTTCCATGTCCGACACCAAATGCCACGTCGTGTTTTCACGAAGCTCCGCATGCGGTGTCGATTGCCCGCAACCCCGCTGATCAAACAGGATGATGCGGTAAAGGGCTGGATCATGCAGGCGGCGCAGGAACGGCGATATGCCACTGCCCGGCCCCCCGTGCAAAACCACGACGGGCTTGCCCTCAGGGTTTCCCGACTCCTCATAATAAATCTCGTGCAATTCAGAAACCCGCAATCGCCCGCGCGCAAATGGCTGGATTTCCGGATAGAACCCGCGCATGTCAGCCCGCTTGGTAGCGCGCGATGACGGAGCGTTCGAGGGCTGCCGTCACCAGCTTGTCGAGCCCCAGTGTGTCACGCAGGATGGCGAGGAAGCGCAATTCCTCCTTGCCGACCGCCATGTCGGCGGCCGCCACTTCTACTGCCAACGCATAGGCCGTTTCGCGAAGCTTGGGCGAAAGCTGGTCCCTTGCAAGGCCTAGTACGGTCATCAATCCTTCAGGTTCCTGCAGCATTTCACCACATTCCTGTGCCACCGTCGTAAGCCGTGCGGCGTCAAAATTTTTGAAAATTGGCAGGCTTTTCACCACGTGGCCAATTTCCTTGAGTTCCGTCGAGTTGATCTTTCCTTCCACGCCAGACATGGTGACCATGACATAGATGAGCGCTTGTTCCGTACTGATCGTGCCAGGCATCGGTTTCTCCATTATTTGAAAATTGGCTAGCTGCTGGAGCCCGTTTTGTCGAGTGAAACAATGGTAAACTGCTTTACCTGTTCAATTGCCTCGACCAGGCCCATGCGCTCGACTTTTACTCCGGGTGGAAATGCCGTGGCAAATCTCGATGCAAGCCGGGGATCGAGGATGACGAAGCATCCCCGGTCGCTGTCGCTCCTGATCAACCGTCCAAATGCCTGCCGCAAGCGCAAGCGTACCACCATGTCGGTATAGGCGTTGCCGCCAAAAGTCTCCTTGCGGGCGCGCTCCAGAATTGTGGGCGTTCCCCACGGCACCCGGTCCAGGACAATGAGCCGCAACGAATCTCCCGGCACGTCGACACCGTCACGCACTGCATCGGTCCCCAGCAGGCAGGCATCGTGCTCGGCCCGGAACATGTCAACCAGCGTTCCTGTATCCATCGGGTCCACGTGCTGGGCATAAAGTGGCAAGCCCCGCTGCGCCATGGCACCATTGATGCGATTGTGCACGGCGCGCAGCCGCGCAATGGCGGTGAATAATCCCAGCGCCCCACCCTGGGCGGCAAAGAACAGCTCGCGGTAGGCGGCAGCAACCTGGTTCATGTCTTCGCGGTTGACATCGTTTACGACAATCAGCCGGCTCTTGGCGGCGTAGTCAAACGGCGAGTCATAGCTTACCCGTTTCACGGGGTAGGGCAAATGCACCGCACCGGTGCGCATCTCCGCATTGGTCCAGTCATCGGGCACGTCGGGCGGGCGGTCACGCAGGGTTGCCGAGGTGATAATGATGCCATCGGCATTCTTCAGCACCGCAAGCGCCATGGGTTCCGTTGGGTCCACCCAATGGGAATGCAGGCCCACGTCCGCCTCCCGGCCAAAAATCTGGTCAACGGAAAACCACTCCACAAACAAAGGGTTCCGGGTCTCAAGCAGGCGCACCAGCATTTGCGTCCACGCACCAACCATGAGTTCACCACGCTTCTTGAGCGAACGGGAAATCGCCTCAATGCGCCCCCGGTCATAGGTGTTGAGCTCATCCGCCTCGTCGTCCAGCTTCTTGGCAAGGCATTCGGCAAGCTTGGCCATGGGCCGCTTGAGGTCGTGCAGTGCGGCTGCCAGCTCTTCGGCCGCCCCCGCCAATCCATCAACAAGCGGCAGGCAGTCCGTTTCGATGGAATTGCCGGCATTTTGGTCCGCCCGCGCCAGGACCTGCTGTCGGACCAGGGTCAGGAACTGTTCGGTTGGGCCCTCCGGTGTTCCCGCCTGCACCCGCCGCGTCCACCCCGGTCCCGGCAGGGCTTGCGCCGCAATCAGCAACATCTGCACATACTTTTCTGTTGTTTCACTGTCTGAAACAAGGTCACCGATGCGGTCGACCAGTCCACGTCCGCGCCGCCGCTCGGATTCAGGTCCCCGCAGCCAGCGCCTCAGCTCTGCCGTTTCAAGTGCGGTGAGGTGACCGGAGAAGGCAGAATCCGCTGCATCGAAAAGATGATGCCCCTCGTCAAACACCATGCGGCGGATGCCACCGGGCGCTGCTTCCTCCTCGTCGGTTTTTGCAACACCGAGTGCATGGTCGATGCTGGCCTGGTTGAGCACCAGCGCATGATTGGCAATCACGATGTCGGCCTTGCGGGCCGCCCGCGCACTTTTTTCAATGAAGCATTTCTTGAAATGCGGGCAGGCCGAGTAAATGCATTCGCCGCGCCGGTCGGTTAGTCCGAGCGACCCCGGTGACAGGGTACTGGCGTCGGGTCCGAAGGCCACGTCAGAAAACAAAGACAGCAACCACGAGGGAAAGTCACCTCCCACCATGTCGCCATCGCGCGAAAACCTGGCCCACCGCGCAATCAGCGCCCCCAGCAATGCGCCCCGGGGACTGGTATTGCCAAGCCGTGCGAAGACCTCCTGCATGTTGAGCAGGCACAGGTAATTCTCCCGGCCCTTGCGCAGCACAACGCGCGTGCGGCGCTCTTCCGGGTCGCCCACCAGGCGTGCGGTTTCCTGGTCCAGTTGTCGCTGCAGGTTTTTTGTGTAAGTCGAAATCCATACCGGCGCATTGTTCTTGCGTGCCCACAGCCAGGCAGGTGCCAAATAGCCAAGTGTCTTACCAAGGCCGGTTCCGGCTTCGGCCAGCAGGATGTTATTTTCACCTTTGCGTTGCCGGGGCTCGAAGGCATAGGTGGCAGTGGCGGTATACTCTCGCTGCTGCGGACGCCGTTCTGCAAACTTTCCCAATATCTCGTCAAGAAAACGCGTTGCATCTTCAGGGCTCACCCCGTCGTGGCTACCCGGTGGACGCACCCCATCATCCTCCCACTCCGCAATGCGGTCCCAGACATTGAGCCCCGTGGCAAAGGTCCCGATATCGAGCGTGGGATTGGCCTTTAGAATTGCAGTCATCACGGACTTTGCCCACGGCCAGTTGGCACGCGCCAGGTAGGTGGCAATTTCCGCAGCTTCGCGCGGTGCTGGATAATGGCGGTTGGAAAGCCGGTTCAGGAGTTCATCAGCGACATTGCGCAATGTATCGATTTCAGAATCACTGGTATCGAGAGCCAGTGCTCTTGCGAATCCTGAAGGCGTCGGCGTTGCTATGTGGGCCGGGCATACAAATGCAAAGAGTTCGGCTACATCAAAATGCTTTTGTTCGCGCGCTGCCCGTGCCACGCCCTTCGTGGCGTCCGCCGTGGAGGCCAGCCTGTCAATCAGGAATGACGCATGACAGATCAGGTGAGGTGTCCTCGCCAGGCAGGCAAGGCCTTCTGCTGCAGGCATGCTCGCAGCTTGGGTTACGAGTTCAATGCCCGTCAGCACCGCCACATTCATGACATGGTTCGGCTCAAAGTTGGAATCAGCATTCATCACATCACTTTAAGCAGGGATCAGCGCCCACGTCATGGACCAGAAAATCATTTCGCTGTTCGACAGTTTCACCCACGGCGGCATGAACCGTCGCGAATTCGTGGAAAGGCTCAGGTCGCTTGCCGGAAGTGCGGCTGCGGCAGCGGCACTTTTGCCGGTGCTTGAGAATAATTATGCCCATGCCGAAGTCGTACCTGAATCCGACGCGCGCCTGTCGGCGGAAATGCTCGAGTTCGAGGGCGGCAGCGGCTATCTCGCAAAGCCCAGGGCGGAGGGAAAATATCCCGGCGTGATTGTGATCCACGAAAACCGGGGGCTCAACCCCCATATCAAGGATGTGGCCCGCCGCATGGCGCTGGAAGGATTTGCTGCTCTTGCGCCGGACTACCTCAGCGGCTTGGGTGGCACACCGGACGATGCCGACAAGGCCCGCGACATGATCGGAACGCTGACACCCCAGGCCATTGATGCCACCTCCATGGCAGCGCTTGCGGCTTTGAAAGCGAATGCCGCCACCAATGGCAAATCCGGCGCCATGGGCTTCTGCTGGGGCGGTGGTGCGGTGAATGCGCTGGCTGTCGACGACCCCTCATTGAGCGCGGGCGTTGCCTACTACGGCAGGCAACCGGCAGCAGCTGATGTGCCAAGGATTTCCGCACCCCTGCTGTTGCATTACGGCGGTCTCGATGACCGCATCAATGCCGGCATTCCAGCCTACGAGGCGGCACTTAAAGCTGCGGGCAAGACTTATGAGCTGCACATTTACGAGGGCGTCAATCACGCCTTCAACAACGACACCAATGCCGCCCGTTACGACAAGGCAGCAGCGGAACTGGCGTGGACGCGAAGCGTGGCGTTCCTCAAGAAATACACGCTGTAAAGTCGTCAGGAAAAGCCCGGTACAGTGTACCGGGCTTGGTAACGTCAGTGACGGGTGGCTCTTAGGCTCCAACTTCGCGAGCATCGGTGCGCTGAATGGCAACGACTGCGGGACGTGGGATATTGTTGCCGTTGAAGTCTGGCCACCGCGTTTGAACCTTGTCCAAGGTTTCGGCGTCTTCGGCGGGATGTTGCACTGATACAAACAGGGTCGTGCCATCGGGCGTAAAGCAGGGACCCGCCGCTTCCGCGCCATGCGGGCACGTGAACAGCAGTTTTGGAAGTCCGCGCGCCGGCCCCTCCGTGTCGATGCCATAGATGCCATCGGGAATATCGAAATCATTGGCCCCATCGGTTGCAACGAACATGCGGCCCTTGGGATCAAAGGTCAGGTTGTCCGGATTTACAAACCAGCCATCCGCACTCGTAGCGGGATGGAACGTTGCTCCATGCTTGGCGTCCTTCGGATTGCCTGCCAGCACAAACAGATCCCAGGTATAGGTATCGGCCGTATGATCGGCATCCTTGCCGCTGCCACCCGGTGGAATGAGCTCAACGATGTGGCCATAGTGATTTTCGGGCCTTGTATTGGCAGGATTGAGCTTGTCGGCGGTCATTTTCTTGTTCTTGGTCATGATGGCGTAGACACGACCCGTAACCGGATTGGTTTCCATGTCCTCGGGACGGTCCATGGGCGTTGCCCCTACGGCATCGGCGGCAAGCCGGGTTTTGAGCAAGACATCCGCCTGCGAGGCAAATCCCTTGTCAGGCGTAAGTGGACCCGTACCATGCACCAGCGGCAACCAGTTCATTGTGCCATCGGCGTTGATTTTTGCCACCGACAGCACGCCATCGTCGAGAATGTTCTTTCCTGACTCGGCCTTGGCCGGGTCAAACACACTACTGGACACAAATCGGTAGATGTATTCGAAATAGTCGTCGTCACCCATGTAGACCACAACTTTGCCGTCCTTGTTGAGTACAACCGTGGCCGCCTCATGGGCCATGCGGCCGAGTGCCGTGCGCTTGACCGGTGTTGAAGTGGCATCATAAGGATCAATCTCGACCACCCAATCAAATCGATTTGGCTCATTGGGTTCCTTGTCTACATTGAAACGGTCATCAAAACGCGCCCTGCCGTAAACATCTGCACCATCATAGCCATAGCGTTCAAGGATATCTGCATTTGCAGCTTTCTTGATGTCACCGCCGAAGGTATCGGAAGCACCTTCCTCGCACGACAAAACGGTTCCCCACGGCGTAACGCCACCGCCACAGTTGTAGTTCGTGCCGCGCACCTTGCGGCCAGAAGCATCATAGGAC
>JANMKJ010000522.1:0-2551 GCA_031371945.1 Rhodobiaceae bacterium | reverse complement strand
GAAGACTACTGGGGCAAGGATTTGCCGGTAAACGTGGGGCAAAACAACTTTGATGAAATTGAATATATTTTCTTCCGTGACGCCAACGTGCAGTTTGAAGCATTCAAGGGCGACCAGTATGATTACCGTTTGGAATCCAGTTCCAAGAACTGGGCCACGGGCTATGATTTTCCAGCGATAAAGAACGGGCGCTGCATCAAGGAAGAAATTACCCTCAAACAGGCGGAAGGCATGCAAAGTTTTGCGTTCAATCTGCGGCGCGAGAAATTCCGCGATGTACGGGTTCGCAAGGCCTTCAACCATGCCTTTGATTTTGAATGGTCAAACACGAATTTATTCTATGGCCAATACACGCGTTCACGCAGCTTTTTCAACAATTCCGAAATGGAGGCCAAGGGACTGCCTTCGGCCGAAGAGTTGGCGCTGCTTGAACCACTGAAAGACCAGTTACCACCAGAAGTCTTCACCGCGGAATATGCCAATCCGGTCAGCAACACGGCTATAGAACGCCGCAAGAATTTGCGTGAGGCCTCCAAGCTTCTGGCGGAAGCGGGCTGGAACGTGACGCAGGACGGCAACAAGTCGGTCTTGAAGAATGCGAAGGGTGAAAAACTTGAAGTAGAATTCCTGCTGGATTCTCCATTGTTCGAACGCATCGTGCTGCCTTACCAGCAGCAGCTTGAAGCCTTGGGGGTTACAGTGACGGTCAAGACTGTTGATGGAGCCCAGTATGAGCGGCAAACCCAGACTTTCGCCTATGACATCATTGTGGGTAGCTGGGGCCAATCACTTTCACCCGGCAACGAACAACGGGATTTCTGGGGATCTGAAGCGGCAGACAAACAGGGCAGCCGCAATGCGGTTGGCATCAAGAACCCTGCGATCGACAAACTCATTGATGCAGTCATTTTTTCCAAGGACCGGGCCGGGCTTACAACGGCCTGCCGAGCGCTGGATCGTGCCCTGATATGGAATTACTATGTGGTTCCCATGTGGTTCATAGCCTATGAGCGCACAGCGCGCTGGGACCGCTTCGGCAAGCCCGACAAGCTTCCAGACTATGCGATTGGGTTTCCCACCATTTGGTGGTGGGATGAGGCCAAGGCCGCAAAGGTCAAGGCGGGCTAATACAAAATGGGTGCATACCTGCTCAAACGCGTCCTGTTGATGGTGCCCACGCTGCTTGGCATCATGCTGATGACATTTGCCGTCATTCAATTTGTACCGGGTGGGCCCATTGAGCAAGTCATTGCAAAGATGCAAGGCACTGACACGGATGCCACGGCCCGTATCAGCGGCAACTCGGGAAATGAAGCGGGCGGCGATAACCAATCGCAAACGGGTGGTGATGGCGGCATCAAATACAAGGGTGCGCAAGGGCTAGACCCGGAATTCATCAAATCTCTGGAAGTGCAGTTTGGCTTTGACAAGCCAGTGCACGAGCGGTTCCTGTTGATGATCAAGAACTACCTGACATTTGACTTCGGCAGGAGCTATTTCAGGGACCGCGACGTGGTAAGCCTGATGATTGAAAAAATGCCGGTTTCAATTTCGCTGGGCCTGTGGCTCACGCTCATAACTTACCTCGTGTCGATACCGCTGGGCATTCGCAAGGCGGTGAAGGATGGTTCCAGTTTCGACGTGTGGACCTCTGCCGTCATCATCGTTGGGTATGCAATACCGAGTTTCATTTTGGCCATTCTGCTGATCGTGGTGTTTGCCGGTGGCAGCTACTACAGCTGGTTTCCGTTGCGCGGACTGACGTCAGACAATTTCAACGAGCTGAGCTGGCTTGGAAAAGTCGGTGACTATGCCTGGCATTTGGCACTGCCGCTGTTTGCCATGGGCATTGGCGGTTTTGCGACGATGACATTGCTCACCAAAAACTCGTTTCTTGATGAAATCAAAAAACAGTATGTTGTAACGGCGCGGGCCAAGGGATTGACCGAATCCCAAGTGCTGTACGGACACGTGTTCCGCAATGCCATGCTGCTGGTGATTTCCGGTTTTCCAGGGGCATTTCTCGGAGCGTTTTTTTCCGGCTCGCTGCTGATTGAAACAATCTTTTCCCTCGATGGGTTGGGTTACCTCACCTACAAGGCGGCACTCGACCGGGACTACCCCATCGTCTTTGCCAATCTCTATATTTTCACACTGGTCGGCCTTGTGGTGGCATTGATCAGTGACCTGACCTACATGTGGATAGACCCGCGCATCGATTTCGAAGCGCGCGAGGTTTGACCTGATGGCCATTTTTACACTCAAGGGTCTGAACCGGCGGCGCTGGGAATTGTTCAAGGCCAACCGGCGCGGTTTGTGGTCCCTCTGGATATTCGGTGTGTTGTTTTTCATCAGCGTGTTTGCGCCGATCATTGCCAATGACCGGCCGATCCTTGCGTCCTACAAGGGGGAACTGCTGTTCCCAACCTTTGTTGATTATCCGGAATCGAAATTCGGTGGTTTCCTGGCGCGAACTGACTACCGTGATCCAGTCAACCAGGATGAAATATCTGCAAACGGTTGGATGATTTGGCCCCCAATCCGCTATTCC
>JANMKJ010000510.1:0-1801 GCA_031371945.1 Rhodobiaceae bacterium | reverse complement strand
CCCACGCGTTCGAAAATCATGAGATAGTTGTGGTGCCAGTGGCCGACAACGGTTGAACGCGTCATCACATGGACATTTTCGGCAGCCAGCATTTGCCCGGCCAGGGATTTCACGTGGTCATCGATACGAGCACCGTTAATGGTACCGGCCGTGAGATCGGCAACGCCACCCAGGGCTGGGTTCTCATCGGCAACAATGACACGGGCACCAGAAGCCGCAGCCGCGTTAGCCGCAGTAAGGCCGGCAAGCCCGCCGCCCACCACCAGCACATCACAATGCACATGGATGCTTTCATAGGTGTCCGGATCACGGCCCTCAGGCGCCTTGCCCAATCCGGCGGATTTGCGAATGAGTGGCTCATAGACATGCTTCCAGAAGCTCTGGGGCCACATGAAGGTCTTGTAGTAGAAGCCACCGGGCAGGAAGCGCGAGAATTTCGAATTGATGGCGCCGATATCATAGGTGAGTGACGGCCAGCGGTTCTGGCTCACCGCCTGCAAGCCGTCAAACACCTCAACCTGGGTTGCGCGCAGGTTGGGCTCGTGCCGCGCACCATCGCCCACACCCACCAGCGCGTTCATCTCTTCCGAACCCAACCCAACAACACCGCGCGGGCGGTGATACTTGAAGCTGCGGCCAAACAGCTTGGAACCATTGGCCATCACGGCGGATGCCAGCGTATCGCCAGCAAAGGCTGGCAATTGCGCACCATCAAAACTGATGCTTATTTTCCGGGAGCGGTCAATGTGGGTGCCGCCCTGCGCCAGGCGGTATGGCTTGTTGCTCATGGTGATTTGCCCGCCTTCAGCTTGTCCTTGAAATAGGTGGCCCACTCGCCTGTGGCCGCTTCCATCAGTTCGCGCGGCGGCAATTCGGTAATGCCATAGAACGCTTTGAACTCCATCGTTACTGTATCACGCGCCGCATGGAACCATTTTCCGCAGCCCCTGTCGCAGCGCCAGCGCTCGAAATGCAGGCCCTTTGGATTGTGCCGGATGAACAGATAGTCGCGCTGTTGCTCGTCTGAAACATTGGCAGGGTCATGGGTTGCGGGCCGCCGCACATGGGCCTGGCCGCCACCGTGGAAATCCGTTTCGTCACCTTCAGCACCGCACACCGGGCAATGAACCAACAACATGTCAAATGCTCCTAATGCGCCACGGCAGCAGCGACGCTTTCGTCGATGAGCCTGCCTTCAGCAAAACGATTGAGCCCGAAGGGCTCGGCAATCCTGTGGGGGCGGTCCTGGGCAATCGTATCCGCAAATACAAAGCCCGATCCCGGTATCGCCTTGAAGCCGCCTGTGCCCCAGCCGCAATTCACGTAAAGCCCTTCCACGTCGGTCTTTGATATGATGGGTGAACGGTCACCGGTCATGTCGACGATGCCACCCCACATGCGCAGCATGCGCAGTCGCGAGATGATGGGGAAGGTTTCAACCAGAGCCGTCACCGTATGCTCCAGTGAGGGAAACGATCCGCGCTGGGAATAATTGTTGTAGGGGTCGGTGCCACCACCGATCACCAGTTCGCCCTTGTCCGATTGGCTCACGTAGCCATGCACCGTATTGGCCATGACCACGCAGTCAATCACCGGCTTGATCGGCTCTGATACCAGCGCCTGCAGGCACAGGCTCTCAATGGGCATGCGCACGCCAGCGGTTTGCATGAGATGTGAAACATTGCCCGCCGTAACCACGCCAACTTTCTTGGTCTTGATCACGCCACGCGTTGTCTCCAGCCCCACAACTTTGCCGCCTTCGCGCATGATGTTCGTGACTTCGCAATTCTGAATGACATCA
>JANMKJ010000506.1:0-4189 GCA_031371945.1 Rhodobiaceae bacterium | reverse complement strand
CACCATACCAGACATTGGTCGAGCCTACTTCAGCATAGCCGCCGATGACACCCAGCAGGTAGGTATCAGGATCACGGGTGAAAGCATGCAGCGTGCCGTTTACGGCCGTCTCGTGGAACACGTCGACGACCGAGAAATCGGTCTGGAGGCCGAACATGTCGCCTACGGGAATGCTAATTGCTGCACCGCCGCGGAATGCTGCGTCACCGTCCAGGTTATTTAAATCGGCGTAGCCGACACTGGCTTCGAGCTTGCCATTGATGCCAGAAACAGCGGGTAAATCCGTTTTCATGGCCACATCAGCGGCGTAGGCAAAGCTGCCATACATGCCTGCTGCAATGGTTCCCGAAAGCAGGATTGTTGCCGTTTTCATCCAAGTTGTCATGATATCACCCGTCAGTTTCGCTTTGCGACTTCCCCCGACTCCGCAAAAGATAGACGACAAATATCCAGTTAACAAAGACTTAACGAAAAATAAGCTGAGGATTCTCCACATTGGTGCAGATGTGCAACAGTAGTCTTCCAACTCTGCATAAAAAAAGGAACCCCGAAAGGTTCCTTTAATTAATGATATCAATTAGTTAGACGTGTTATCGTCCTTTGTATGACAGCTTCAGGCTGCTGACGCCAGCAGCAATGTTCAAGCCTGACTGGGCCTGGACGCTGATGGGTTGCAGGTTGATTCCCTTGTTGAAACCACCGACCAGCACGTTGGCACCCAGGCCAACGGCGACCGTGGCTTCAGCTGAAACACCGCCGTATGAGCCCTTGAGGGCGCCAGCCTTGGTTTTGCCGGGCGCGAAAACCGCCCATGCGATGACGCTTTCAGTTGTCACACCGATATCAATGCCGAGCTTGCCAATGGAGCCAGTATAGTGTTCAGCACGTCCGCCGCCGGCTGGCTGGTAAACGCAGTCCACTGGTTTTGATGAACCAATGATGTAGCCAATTCCACCGCCCACGCCACACGAGAGAACGCCAATCTTGACACCGGATTTTGCCTCGGCCAGCGGCGCGGTTGCCACGAGTGCGAAAAGGGCGACGCTAAGTAACTTGTTCATTTCATTTCCTTTATGGTTTGTTCGAATGAGCTTTCAGCCCCGATTGTGACCGCAGTTGGGCGCAATCGCAATATCTAACTGTTTTCTCTTGCCAAAGTTCCGGTGAATTCCCACCTTCCAAAAAACGAATCTTGAGGGGCCATGGACTTTCTGACACCTACCTACATGCTGGCTGTAGGCCAAATCATCTGGATCGATCTCCTTTTATCTGGCGATAACGCTGTGGTGATAGCCATGGCCTGCCGGTCACTTCCCGATAGGCAGCGCCGAATAGGCATCCTGTTAGGGGCAGGGGCCGCCATTGGCCTGCGAATCTTCTTCGCCTTTATCATCACCCAGATCCTTGGCGTGCCATTCCTCAAGGCCTTGGGCGGTGTTTTGCTGTTCTGGATCGCGATCAAGCTGATCATCGGCGAGGAAACTGAGGGCAAGGAAATCGCGGCAGCCGACCGCCTGTGGAAAGCCGTGGGCACCATCGCTGTAGCGGACGCCGTCATGAGTCTCGACAACGTTGTAGCCATCGCCGCCATTGCCCGGGAAGACTATTCCCTCTTCATCTTCGGCTTAGCCCTATCTGTGCCGCTAATCGTTGTCGGCGCCTCGGTTGTCACCAACATCATCACCAGGTTCCCGATATTTGTTTGGGCCGGTGCTGCACTTCTCGGCTGGATTGCCGGCGAAATGATTTCAGGCGATACCGCAGCATTTGCCAAGCTCGGCATCACTGTTCCCCACAGCGTGCATTATGCCGCCGCTGCCGCGGGTGCAGCAGTAGTCGTGGCAGTCGGTTACGTGCTCAAACGCAGGGTTAAGTCCGGCCCATAAAGTCGGACTTGCCCAGCACCACGCCATTGTGGCGCAGGATGTTATAGGCCGTCGCCAGGTGGAAATAGAAATTCGGCACGACAAAGCCTGAGAAATATTGTGTGCCTGTCATGGTCGTGTCCTTGCCACCGACCTTCACCGTCACGTCCCGCGAAGCAGCGCCTGCGAAATCATCTTTTTTCAGGCCCCCGATGAATTCAATGGTCTTGGCAATGCGGGCTTGCAAATCAGCAAATGTCTTTTCCTCATCGGGAAAGCTGGGAACGGCAATTCCCGTCAATCTCGCACCACAACCCTTGGCAAAATCTGTGGCAATCAACACCTGGCGGATGAACGGCAGCATGTCGGGAAAGAGCCTGAAGTTCAGCAGCGCAGCAGGGTCAATCTTGCGCTCTTCACAATGGGTCTCCGCTTTTTTCAGGATTGTCGAAAGGGCCTTCAGGTAATGCGTGAGATAGGGAATGGTCGTGTCGTACATGGCTGGTTACTTCCTTACTTGAGGTTGCCGCAGAAACGTTGGATGCGAACGCAAGCGTCCTCCAAGACTGCCGTGGCGGTTGCGTATGATATGCGAAAAAATGGTGAGCTGCCGAAGGCCCCGCCGTGAACCGCCGCAACGCCCTCGGCGGCAAGCAGTTCCGTAACAAAGTCCTCATCCGTTTTGATCACGGCACCCGAGGGGGCAGTCTTGCCAATGGCTCCGGCACAGGAGGGGTACACATAGAATGCGCCTTCCGGCGTGGGGCATGAAATTCCCCGCGCCTGGTTGAGCATCGAAACCACCAGGTCCCGCCGTTCCTTGAACACCTTGTTGTTGGCCGCGATGAAGTCTTGCGGCCCGTTCAATGCTTCAACCGCCGCCCACTGCGCAATGGATGAAGGGTTCGAGGTGGATTGCGACTGTAGTTTGGACATGGCCTTGATCAATGCTTCCGGACCTGCTGCATAGCCAATGCGCCACCCCGTCATGCAATAGGCTTTGGAAACGCCATTCATCGTCAATGTGCGATCATAAAGTTTCGGCTCAACCTGGGCCGGGGTAAAAAACTCAAAGTCATCATAAACCAGGTGCTCATACATGTCGTCAGTAAGTACCCACACATGGGGATGCCTGACCAAGACGTCAGTAATGATTTTAAGCTCCGCCCGCGAATAGGCCGCACCACTCGGGTTGGAAGGAGAATTCAAGATCAACCACTTGGTCTTGGGCGAAATAGCCTGCTCGAGATCGGCTGCCTGTACTTTGAAATTATGCTGCAGCGTTGTTTGCACGATCACCGGGATACCACCCGCCAGCATGACGATGTCAGGATAGCTCACCCAATAGGGGGCCGGAATTATCACCTCATCCCCGGGATTAACGGTTGCCATGAGGGCGTTGAACAGAACCTGCTTGCCGCCGGTGCCAACCGAAACTTGGGATGGCTTGTAATCCAGCCCGTTTTCACGCTTGAACTTGGCGCAAATCGCTTGCTTCAGCTCGGGAATGCCATCCACCGCCGTGTATTTGGTCTTGCCGCCGCGAATGGCCGCAATGGCCGCGTCCTTGATGTTATCCGGTGTGTCAAAATCCGGCTCGCCTGCCGCCAGGCCGATGATATCCTTTCCCTCGGCTTTCAGCGCCAGGGCCTTGTTGGAAATGGCAATTGTTGCCGATGGCTGAATGCGGTTGAGAGCGTCAGAAATAAAGGCCATTGTTGGAATTCCCGTTGAGATTGCTGGCGTTGCTCTAACCCCAAGCAGGAATTCCCGCAAGCCACAATCAGCCGCATGAAAACCCCTGGCAGTTATGCCATGATCAAAGGCATGGACGATTCACCGTTTCTCATAGTCGGCGGCGGAATTGCAGGCCTCGGCGCCGCGCTGGGGCTGAGCAACATCGGCAAGGCCTCCCGCATATTTGAAAAATCAGCTGGTTTTCAAGCCGTCGGTGCAGGGCTCCAGCTCGGGCCAAATGCCGTCCGTGCCTTGCAGCACCTGGGCGCCTGGGATGCCGTCGCACCCCATTGCGCATCGCCGAAGGAAATCCATATCCGCGATGGGCTTTCAGGGAAAATCCTGAAGCGTCTGCCGCTGGGCACAGAATTTGAAAATCGGTTTGGCGCACCTTATCGCGTGGCATTGCGGTCCGACCTGCAGATGGCGCTGCTCGATACCGCCGGCGCGCGTAAAAACATAGAACTCCAAACCAGCGCAGATGTGGCGCACGTGTCTTTAGCTGGAAGCCGGCTTACTTTGACTTCGGGCAAGGTGGTAGCGGGAAGCGCGGTTATTGGTGCCGACGGTGTTCATTCCAGAATAAG
>JANMKJ010000498.1:0-3877 GCA_031371945.1 Rhodobiaceae bacterium | reverse complement strand
GAGGCCGTCTTGTGCTGGAGCGGAACTGGTCGTTGGCCGTGACGCCCAGAGAGCGGCTACCCGGGGATCATAACCGAAGACGTGAATGCGGGGGAGAATTCGTGGCGGTGGTTCGACACAGGAACCCGCAAAGGTTTTCACCGGATCGAAGAGCTTGAACACAGGGCGGGATTGAGTGCCTTTCTTGATGGGTTCCTTTGGCAGGGGCTGCGAGACGCCAGGCTTCAGCACGAGTCCCCGTGCCGCGATAACGATAAGCCTCCGCACGGCGGATTCGGCGGGACGCAGGATGCGCAGAAGGCCACGGTAGAGTTGCTCCGGCAGGCGTTCCCCGGTGACCTGTTCCAGCATGGCAAACAGGGTTGCAACGATGCCCTTGAGAGCCTCGCTATTGCGTTCGATGGCCCTTGCCCAGTCAAATGTGTATGTCGTCTGCGTGTGGAACATAATAAGAACACGCATGGCATAGTAGGAATGAAGATGTCAAGAGTAACAGGAAGGTCGTCATTTCACCAATCACCAAATCCGTGATGACGGAGTGTGGCGAGTGAAAGGAAGTCACTGCCCTTGACCCCATCAGCCTACAATGCCAAACACCGCCCCAACATGACCGACATTTCGCATATTCGCAATTTTTCCATTATCGCCCATATCGACCACGGCAAATCCACACTGGCAGACCGGCTTATCCAGCTCTGCGGAGCTGTGACGGACCGGGAGATGGTGGACCAGATTCTCGATTCGATGGACCTCGAGCGCGAGCGCGGCATTACCATCAAGGCCAACACGGTGCGGCTGGATTACAAAGCGCGCAACGGCGAGATGTATGTGCTCAACCTCATCGACACGCCGGGCCACGTGGATTTTGCCTATGAAGTTTCGCGCTCGCTTGCCGCCTGCGAGGGATCATTGCTGGTGGTGGATGCCTCACAGGGGGTTGAAGCGCAGACGCTGGCCAATGTGTACCAGGCGATCAACAACAACCATGAAATTGTGCCCGTCCTCAACAAGGTGGATTTGCCGGCGGCCGAGCCTGAGCGCATTCGCCAGCAGATAGAAGACGTGATTGGCATCGACGCTTCGGAAGCGGTGATGATTTCAGCCAAGACGGGCCTGGGTGTACCCGACGTGCTGGAAGCCATTGTGCACCGGTTGCCGGCCCCCAAGGGTGACCGCTCCAAGCCCCTGAAAGCGCTGCTGGTTGACAGCTGGTATGACTCCTATCTTGGCGTCGTGGTGCTTTTGCGCATCATCGACGGTGAACTGAAAAAAGGCATGCGGGTTAAGATGATGGGAACCGGCGGATCCTACCAGATTGACCGGGTTGGCGTGTCACGGCCGAAAAAGGAAATGGTGGCAAGCCTTGGGCCCGGCGAAATCGGGTTCTTTACGGCCTCCATCAAGGAAGTGGCGGATACGCGGGTTGGCGATACGGTAACGGATGAGCGCAATCCGGCGGCAGAAGCCTTGCCTGACTTCAAGGAAGCGCAGTCCGTCGTGTTTGCCGGATTCTTCCCCGTTGATGCGGCCAAGTTCGAGGACCTGCGCGAAGCCATGGGCCGCCTGCGGCTGAATGATGCGAGCTTCTCGTTTGACATGGAAACTTCGGCTGCCCTCGGCTTTGGCTTCCGCTGCGGGTTTCTCGGCCTGCTGCATCTTGAAATCACCCGCGAGCGCATCGAGCGCGAATTCAACGTAGACATCATCACCACGGCCCCCAGCGTTATCTACAAGATTAACATGCGGGATGGTTCGCAGATGAGCCTGCACAACCCGGTCGACATGCCCGACGCCACCTTGATTGAATCCATCGAGGAGCCGTGGATTGAAGCTACCATCCTGGTGCCTGATGAATATCTCGGTTCCATTCTCAAATTGTGCGAGGACCGCCGCGGGCGGCAGAAGCAACTCACCTATGCGGGCAGCCGCGCCATGGTGATCTATGAATTGCCACTCAACGAAGTGGTGTTTGATTTCTATGACCGCCTTAAATCTGTCAGCCGTGGCTATGCGAGCTTTGACTACAAGATGATCGGCTATGAAAAGGGCGACCTGGTGCGCATGGGAATCCTGGTGAATGCCGAGCCGGTTGATGCGCTGGCCATGGTGGTGCACCGGGCCCGTGCCGAGCAGCGCGGGCGGGTGATGTGTGAAAAGCTGAAGGAGCTCATTCCGCGCCACATGTTCCAGATTCCGATCCAGGCCACCATTGGCGGCAAGATCGTGGCACGCGAAACGCTCTCCGCCATGCGCAAGGATGTGACCGCCAAGTGCTATGGCGGCGACATCAGCCGCAAGCGCAAGCTTCTGGACAAGCAGAAGGAAGGCAAGAAGAAGATGCGGCAATTCGGCAAGGTGGAAATTCCCCAGGAAGCCTTCATCGCCGCCCTGAAAATGGACGAAAACTGACGTTTTGCCCTAGACCGCAGTTTAGAACTATTCTAATCAGTGGTCATGAAAAGCTTTTCTGATTTGACTGAACAGGAAATTCTCGCCCTTGCCATTTCCAGCGAGGATGATGATGCGCGCACCTATTCGGGGTTTGCCAATGACCTCATGCAAACCTATCCGGCGTCGGCCAAGGTATTCCTTGAAATGTCAGAGGAAGAAAACGAGCACCGGCGCTGGCTGACAGACATTTACCAGAAGAAATACGGCAACTTCATTCCGCTGGTGCGGCGCGGCGACGTCAATGGCTTTGTGCGGCACAAGCCCACATGGATGATGAGCAAGCTCGACATCGACGAGATGCGCAAGCGGGCTGAAGTGATTGAACTGGAAAACTACCGCTTCTACAGCCGCGCGGCAGAACGCTGCAGTGATAGCACGATCAGGCAGCTGCTGGAAAAACTGGCGGCGGCCGAGAAGGGCCATGAAACCCTGGCGGCCAAGCTTGGCGATACGCACGTGACAACGGACGTGAGAATTGAAGAGACTGAAACGCGGCGCCGATTGTTCCTGCTGCAGGTCATCCAGCCCGGACTTGTGGGTCTCATGGATGGGTCGGTCTCCACCCTGGCGCCGCTGTTTGCTGCGGCTTTTGCTACGGGCGACACCTGGGCCACATTCCTTGTGGGCGTTGCCGCCTCAATTGGTGCGGGCATTTCCATGGGACTGGCGGAGGCACTGTCGGATGATGGCAAGCTCACCGGGCGCGGCCAGCCATGGATTCGGGGCCTGGCATCTGGTGTGATGACAGCCGTTGGCGGCCTTGGCCACACGCTGCCCTACCTCATTCCTGATTTCAGGACGGCCACGGGCATAGCGATTGCTGTTGTATTCGTTGAGCTGTGGCTGATCTCGTGGATCCGCTACAAATACATGGACACGCCGTTTCTCAAGGCTGCATTCCAGATCGCGGTGGGCGGGTTCCTGGTATTTCTGACGGGCATGTTCATCGGCAGTGCCTGACGTCAGGTGGTGAGGGCGCGATATACGCCCCCACCGGTATTGTAAATTGATGATCGTGGCTTAGCTGTCTTTTCCGCCGCCCTGGCCGCCCTTACCGCCGCCATGTCCGCCGTTTCCGCCGCCGTTACCGCCGTTACCGCCGTTGCCGTTTCCGCCGCCGCCGTTACCGCCGCCGCCGTTACCGCCGTTGCCGCCGCCATGGTTGTCATCGCCACCGTTGCCGCCGCCGTGATCGTCATCGCCACGTGGGCCATGGTCGTCACCGCCACGAGGTCCGTGATCGTCATCGCCACGAGGTCCGTGGTCGTCACCGCCACGTGGGCCGTGATCTTCATCTCCACGTGGGCCATGGTCGACATCGCCACCAGGTCCCTGGTCCTTGCCACCATGGTGTTTGCCGCAATGATGTTTGCCGCCAACGACAACAACTACGCCGTCAAGGACATCTACATCTCCATGAGCAACG
>JANMKJ010000496.1:0-3365 GCA_031371945.1 Rhodobiaceae bacterium | reverse complement strand
TCAAGATCGTGGCCCGCAGCAATGGCACCATGACAGGCCAGATGACCGGCAAGCAGGACAGCGGGCGCTGGAGCGTTGCTGGCGGCAAATTGTGCATCGTGTGGTCCACCTGGCTCAACGGCAAAGCCTCGTGTTCCAGCGTCAAATCCGGCGACGGCTGGTACATGGGCAACGGCGTAAAATTCCGCAAAATATAGGGTAAAACCAGCGGCTTTTCGTTGCGATTCCGACCCCATCAAACTACAATGGGGCATCGCTCGAATCGTCGCAAAAACTGACGATTCTGAAGCGGTCAAAAAGCTCAACCTGAAGGCTGACTGTGACCGACAAAGACGACACGACAGGTGCTTCAACGCCTGCCAATCCTGGTGAAATTACCAACATCACCATCGAAGACGAGATGAAGAAGAGCTACCTCGATTATGCCATGAGCGTAATCGTGAGCCGGGCGCTGCCTGACGTGCGCGACGGGTTGAAGCCGGTGCACCGGCGCATTCTCTACACCATGGATGAAAACGGCTTCACGCCGGACAAGCCCTACAAGAAATCAGCCCGTGTGGTGGGTGACGTGATGGGCAAGTACCATCCGCACGGCAACCTTGCGATTTATGATGCGCTGGTGCGCATGGCGCAGGACTTTTCGCTGCGCCTGCCGCTGATCGACGGGCAGGGCAACTTTGGTTCGGTGGATGGTGACCCGCCCGCCGCCGACCGTTACACGGAATGCCGGCTCGCCAAGTCCGCAGTGCCGCTGCTTGACGACCTGGACAAGGACACGGTTGAATTCCAGTTCAACTATTCCAACGAATTCCGCGAGCCTACGGTTCTGCCGGCGAAGTATCCCAACCTGCTGGTGAACGGTGCGGGCGGCATTGCAGTTGGCATGGCCACCAACATGGCGCCCCATAATTTGGGCGAGGTGATTGATGCCACGATTGCCACCATTGATAACCCCGCCATTTCCATTGACGAGCTGATCGACCTGATGCCGGGCCCGGACTTTCCCACGGGTGGCATCATCCTGGGTCGGCTCGGCGTGAAGCAGGCGTTCCACACCGGGCGCGGGTCCGTGGTGCTGCGCGGCCGCGTTGAGGTGGAAGAAATCCGCAAAGACCGCGAAGCGCTGATCGTCACGGAAATTCCGTACCAGGTGAACAAGTCGCTGATGATTGAGCGCATCGCCGAAATGGTGCGTGACAAGCGCATTGAAGGCATTTCCGACATTCGCGATGAGAGCTCGCGCGAAGGCATGCGCGTGGTCATCGAGATCAAGCGCGATGCGGTGGCCGACGTGGTGCTCAACCAGCTCTACCGTTTTTCGCAGTTGCAGAGCACCTTCAGCGTCAACAACATTGCGCTCACGGGCGGGCGGCCGGAACAGCTCAATCTCAAGGACCTGTTGCAGGCTTTCATTTCGTTCCGCGAAGAAGTTGTTACCCGGCGCACCAAGTTCCTTTTGACCAAGGCCCGGGACCGGGCGCATATTTTGGTGGGCCTTGCCATTGCGGTTGCCAACATCGATGACGTGATTGCGCTCATTCGCCGCTCGAAGGATGCAGGCGAGGCGCGTGAAGCGTTGATGGGCCGGGTGTGGCCGGCCAAGGACCTGGGTCCGCTGATTGCGCTCATTGCCGATCCCCGCCATTCGCTGGGGTCTGACAACAATTACCGGCTGTCGGAAGACCAGGCGCGGGCCATTCTCGATTTGCGGCTGCAGCGCCTTACAGCCCTTGGCATGGACGAAATTACGGCCGAGCTGCAAAAGCTGGCGGGCGAAATTTCCGAGTACCTTGAAATCCTGCGGTCGCGCTCACGCGTCATGACCATCATCAAGGATGAGCTCACGCAGATCAAGACCGACTTTGCAACACCACGGCGTACCGAGATCATTGAAAATGATGGCGAGGTTGACGACGAGGACCTGATTGCGCGCGAAGACATGGTGGTGACCGTTTCCCATGCGGGCTATGTGAAGCGCGTGCCATTGTCAGCCTACCGGGCACAGCGCCGCGGCGGCAAGGGCAGGGCAGGCGTTGCCATGCGCGACGAGGATTTCGTTACCAAGCTATTTGTGGCCAACACGCATACGCCGATCCTGTTCTTCTCATCGCTTGGCATGGTGTACAGGATGAAGGTGTGGCGCTTGCCGGTCGGCAATCCACAGGCACGCGGCAAGGCGCTGATCAACCTGCTGCCGCTGGCGCAGGATGAGCGCATTACCACGATCATGCCGCTGCCGGAAAATCCGGGCGATGCGGCAAGCCTGCACCTGATGTTTGCCACGCGCTCCGGTGGCGTCCGCCGCAATGCGCTGGATGATTTTGAAAGCATCAACCGCTCGGGCAAGATTGCCATGAAGCTTGACGACGGTGACATGATTGCCGGTGTCGAGGTGTGCACCGATGCCGATGACGTGTTGCTGACGACGGCCCAGGGCCAGTGCATTCGCTTCAGTGTGAGCGATGTGCGGGTGTTCAAGGGACGTGACTCCACGGGCGTTCGCGGCATTCGGCTTGAGGATGGCGACCACGTTATTTCCATGGCGGTGCTGCGCCACATGGATGCCACGGCGGAAGAGCGTGCGGCGTTCCTGAAAATGTCACGCGCAGTTGCGGGTGAAGAGGCAGAGGTCGAGGCCACGGATGAAGAAGTCGTGGCGGACACCGGACTTTCACAGGAGCGCTACGCGGCGATGGGGGCTGCCGAACAGGTCATCCTGACGGTTTCCAGCAATGGCTACGGCAAGCGCACGTCATCATTCGAATACCGGATCACCAATCGCGGTGGCAAGGGCATCGTGGCCATGGCGGTGAATGACCGCAACGGCCCGCTGGTGGCTTCCTTCCCGGTTGAGCATTCAGACCAGATCATGCTGGTAACCGATGGCGGCCAGCTTATCCGTTGTCCGGTGGACGGCATTCGCAAGGCTGGACGCTCGACGCAGGGTGTGATTGTCATCAACACGGCTGACGATGAACATGTGGTTTCCGTTGAAGGCTTGAAGGAAGACGAAGGCGACGACGACATTTAGGAGTGCCGGTAATGAGCTATGACACCTACTTCACGTTTTGCATGGCGGCAGCAGCCCTGGCGCTGGTGCCCGGGCCCACGGTCACCGTGATCATTGCCAACAGCCTGCGTTATGGTGCCAAGGCCGGACTTTTGAATGTTGCAGGCACGCAGGCGGGCGTGGTGATCTGGCTTGCCATCGCTGCGGCGGGCCTGGGTGCGGCCATCAAGGTGATGGGCGTGTGGTTTGACGTTTTGCGCTGGGTTGGGGCTATCTACCTCATTTGGATGGGCATCAAGCTTCTGACGTCAAAGGGCGACCTTGCCGTGGCGGTTGACCGGGCACGGCCCGGCGG
>JANMKJ010000493.1:0-1906 GCA_031371945.1 Rhodobiaceae bacterium | reverse complement strand
GTCTCCAACGCCGCCCATTGTTCTGACAACGTCCGCCTGAAAAGTGCCAGACCAAGCAACGTTTCAAAGGCATACAGTAGCACAAGAAAGAGTGGGACCATTGTCCAACGGATTGCACTCCTCGGCGATACCCGCCAGTGGTTGAGAGCCCAGCGGCAGATGAAATAGGCCGCTGTCAGCATGACAGGCGCTTCAGCAAGTGTTCCCGTGAGTTGTCCGTAGCGCGGTGCCACAACCACCACGCGGATCGTGCCCAAGAGAAAACCTAGTGCAAATAGCGCCAGAAAATATGTGGTTCCAGCGAGCAACGCGCGTTTCAGATCAGATGACCAGAATATGGACATGGATAAACGTATACACGAAAGGTCTCCGCGCGACTTAAAGTTCATACTAATGCTGAATGGGCATCTACTCAACGTTCTCGGCAGAGAACTCGAGGCCGACGCTCGTTGCAAGTGTGATTATGCCGATTGTTGGCCTTTCGCTTCTTTTCGGTAAAGTTCAAAGTTTGCCTGTTTCCAAGCGGTAAACTGACTTGGCCTGGACATGGACAAACCTATGATTTTAACCCATTGGTGCCATGGTTGCTTTGCGCCTTCGCCAGCTACATACTTGGCCGCGACTAACTAGTTGTTACGAAAGGTCACGATGCATTTCTGGTTTCAAACATCGGCAAACAGATTGTGACATCAGTCCTGTCACCAAAGCGCAGTCCGTTGGCGTTCTATATGCTGGTCTTGATGATGGCCATTCCTATCTGGGCACTCAGCAGATTCGTAGGAGTAATCGGGTCGCTCAAAGTCCCCGTCACTGATTTGATGCTGGCGTTCACGCCACTGACCGCAGCCCTGATTTTGGTGTTTCAGGCCGAAGGTATTGACGGGTTGATCTCTTTCCTCAAACGCGTATTTGATTTTCGAAATCTTGCTTGCAGCAAATGGCTGTTTCCTGCCCTTTTGTTGGCACCACTCATCTATGCACTGGCCTATGTTGCCCTCCACCTCGCGGGGCACAAGGGAGAGCCGACGGTTGACCTGCCGGGACTGCCTGTGTTGGCCGCGATCATGTTTGTTCTGGCAATCGGCGAGGAAGCAGGCTGGACAGGCTATCTTCTTGATCCGCTACAGCAGCGGCTTGGTGCACTCGGTGCGAGCCTGATTATCGCTGTCCCTTGGTGGCTGGCCCACATCCCATCGATTATCGCGATTGGCGGAACGGCGGTTGATGTTGCTTGGTGGCTTCCCGGATCAATCGCCCTAAGGGTTCTAATGACCTCGCTATACAACAACGCTGGTAAATCGATGCTCGCAGTGATCCTATTCCACACGATGCTGAATGTCGGACGGCCGGCATTCTACCCGTCAATTGGCTCTCACTACGACCCGACTTACCAAGTGACTGGTTATGGGATCGCTTTTGTAATGGCGGCAATCATCGTGATATTTTGGGGACCGAAAAGTCTGGCGATAAATACTCCATCATCAACTGAGCCATGATAGCAGCAATTAGTTCCTGGCAGTTGAAAATCAGGCGATTAAACCCTGCTCATGTTGCGCTATTTCCAGGATTTATTCTCCGGCAAATAACCTTTTTTCTCACAAAACGTAAGAATTTCCGCTATCCGACGAACAACGGACACTGCACGGAAATGTTTCCAGTCTCCTTTTGACTAAACTTGTCGGCAATTAAAAGCTGGATATAGGTCTGGGTTTTGGAGTATTTCGCAGACGGCGGTGTCCAAAATCGCTCCCAACCGGATGTTATGTTAGAATTGGCGCGAAACGGAGGTCCGCCCTGTGGCAATGAGATTTGCAGCCTTGCTTCTCGTCGTATTGGCAACTGTCGGCTCCGGCCTTCAAGCCACGGTATCCGCATGGGGTGGGGCGGCGATTTCGTGCGGCGCGCC
>JANMKJ010000458.1:0-2744 GCA_031371945.1 Rhodobiaceae bacterium | reverse complement strand
CCTCATCCTCTGTTTCTTTAACGCGGCGGGGCTTTTCATCCTCATGGGCGCTGAATTCCTCGCCATGATACTGGTCGTCGTCTACGTCGGCGCTGTGGCGGTGCTGTTTCTCTTCGTTGTAATGATGCTTGACGTCGATTTTGTCGAACTGCGCCAGGGTATGCAGAACTACATGCCTATTGGTGGTACCATCGGCCTCATCGTGCTGGTCGAGTTAGGACTCGTTGCAGGCTCATGGGGCTTTTCACCCACGGCACTTTCAGCTTCAGCTGCGCCAACCGTAGCTGGAATTACCAATACAGAGGCATTGGGACAAATTCTTTACACCAAGTATGTCTACTACTTTGAAGCTTCCGGACTGATCCTCCTGGTGGCCATGATTGGCGCAATCGTTCTCACCCTGCGCCACAAGCAGGGCGTCAAACGGCAGGATGTTTCGGTGCAAGTGGCACGCAACCCTGCAACAGCGGTCGAAGTCATCAAAGTCAAACCAGGGCAGGGGATATAACCATGGTAATTGGCCTCTCACACTATCTCACCGTTGCCGCAATTCTATTCACCATCGGCATCTTCGGCATTTTCCTCAATCGCAAGAATGTCATCGTCATCATGATGTCGATTGAGCTGATGCTGCTTGCCGTGAACATAAATCTGGTGGCGTTCTCGACGGCACTTCACGACCTGGTCGGCCAGGTATTTGCACTGCTCGTATTGTCCGTGGCGGCTGGCGAAGCAGCCATTGGCTTGGCCATACTTGTAACTTACTTCCGTAACCGCGGTTCCATCGCGGTGGAAGACATTAATCTGATGAAGGGCTGACGCGAAAACCATGTATCAGGCCATCGTATTTCTTCCGCTTCTAGGGGCGCTCATTGCGGGATTTGGCGGAACCAAGGTATTCAAGAACCTCGGTGCGGACGTCGATGTCTATGGCGAACATGTTGCCCATGCCCATACCGATCATGCGCACGACGATCATCATGGCCATTATGATGGCCCATCCTGGCCCATGTATCTCACAACGGCATTGTTGTGTATTTCGGCAATCCTGTCCTGGATTGTTTTCGTTGGATTCCTGCATGAGGGGCACGACCAGAAGGTTGAAATTCTCCGCTGGGTGAATTCCGGCGCGTTGTCCGCCAACTGGTCGCTCCGAATTGACACGCTAACGGCGGTCATGTTGGTTGTCGTCAACACCGTATCTGCGCTCGTGCATATCTATTCATTGGGCTACATGAGCCACGACGAGCACCAACCGCGCTTCTTTGCTTTCCTGTCGCTTTTCACCTTTGCCATGTTGACGCTGGTCACCTCCAACAATCTGCTGCAGATGTTTTTCGGATGGGAGGGTGTGGGGCTCGCATCCTATCTTCTGATTGGCTTCTGGTACACGAGGGAGACCGCCAATGCCGCCGCCATCAAGGCATTTGTTGTGAACCGGGTGGGTGATTTTGGTTTCGCGCTCGGCATCTTCGGCTGTTTCTACATGTTCCAGTCCATAGAGTTCGATACCATATTTGCAGCTGCCCCAACTGCCGTGGGAAAGACCATGCATTTCCTGAGTTGGGACGTTGATGCCCTTACCGTGTTGTGCCTCCTGCTATTCATGGGGGCCATGGGTAAGTCAGCCCAGTTTCTGCTGCACACCTGGCTGCCAGACGCCATGGAAGGGCCCACTCCAGTTTCGGCGCTCATCCATGCGGCAACCATGGTTACCGCAGGAGTGTTCCTTGTTGCCCGCATGTCGCCGCTGTTTGAACTTGCCCCGCACGCCAAGGAGTTCGTCGTCATTATAGGTGCCATCACGGCATTCTTTGCGGCAACTGTGGGTTTGGTGCAGAACGATATAAAGCGCGTTATCGCCTATTCTACCTGTTCCCAGTTGGGTTACATGTTCGTGGCCTTGGGCTTGGGCGCCTACGGCGTTGCCATTTTCCATCTCTTTACCCACGCCTTCTACAAGGCGCTGTTGTTCCTCGGAAGTGGCTCAGTCATCCACGCCATGTCGGGTGAGCAGGATATGCGTAAAATGGGTGGACTTGCGCCGCACATCAGGAAAACCTGGATATTGATGGTGATAGGCAATCTGGCGTTAACAGGCTTTCCCCTGACAGCCGGTTACTATTCCAAGGATGCCATTATTGAAAGTGCCTTTGCGGGGCACAGTTCCTTTGCCTTTACTCTGTTGATTATCGCTGCTTTCTGCACGTCTTTCTATTCCTGGCGCCTGGCATTCATGACTTTTAACGGCAAATCGCGTGCCGATGCCCACACCCTGGAGCATGTCCACGAGAGCCCCAACGTCATGCTCATACCGCTGTATGTTTTGGCAGCCGGCGCATTGGCTGCCGGATTTATTTTCAAGGACTTTTTCATTGGCCATGAAGAGGCTTTGTTTTGGGGGTCATCCATCTACCGTGCACCGGAAAATGAAATCATCCATGAAATGCACAATGTGCCGTCATGGGTCGCGTATTCGCCTTTCGTTGTCATGGTGCTAGGCTTCCTGCTGGCTTTCTGGTTCTACATCCGTGACACCTCATTGCCACAGAAACTTGCCGCCATGCATTGGCCAGTTTACCAATTCCTGCTGAACAAATGGTACTTCGATGAACTCTATGACTTCCTGTTTGTCCGTCCTGCCATGTGGCTGGGGCGCTTCCTGTGGAAAAAGGGAGACGGCATGGTCATCGATGGCCTCGGTCCGGATGGTATATCGGCGCGGGTCGTCGATGTGACCCGCG
>JANMKJ010000433.1:0-8116 GCA_031371945.1 Rhodobiaceae bacterium | reverse complement strand
CCTGCATACGCACTCCACCCTTTCTGATGGTGCTCTCGAACCTGCAAAGGTCATCGAGGCCTACAAGAATGCAGGCTATGATTTCATGATGCTGTCCGACCATTTCATCGGCCACTATAATTGGCCTATTGCGGATACCCGGCCCTACCGCTCCAACAACTTCACCACCATCATCGGTTCAGAACTTCACGCGCCAGAAACAAGCGTTGGCGAACTCTGGCATATCGTGGCAGCGGGCTTGCCGCTGGATTTTGCGCCCGCCGGTAAAGATGAGACGGGGGAACAGATTGCCAGGCGCGCCCACGCGGCCGGTGCATTTGTGGGAATAGCCCATCCCGCCTGGTCGCAGCTCACCATGGAAGATGGCCGCGCCCTGGAGTGTGCCCATGCTGTGGAAATCTATAACCATGGCTGCGCGGTTGAAAACGACCGGGGTGACGGCTGGTTCCTGCTCGATCAGCTGTTAAGCGAAGGCAAGAGGCTTACGGCCTTTGCAACCGACGACGCCCATTTCAAGTCGCCTGACTATTTCGGTGGCTGGGTCCAGGTGAAAGCCGAAAGCCTCGGCCCCGAGGTGCTTCTGGAGGCCTTGAAAAACGGCCACTATTACTCCAGCCAGGGTCCCCAGATTCATGACATCGCAGTGCGCGGCAGCGAAATCACGATCAGTTGCTCACCCGTGGATAATATTACAGTGCTCTGCGGCAACTCGCGAACCCTCGTGCGCAACGCCAAGTCCATCACCGAAGCAAGCTTTGACCTGAAGAAGCTGGAAACCGGATGGCTGCTCACCAAGCTGAGCCCGTGGTTCCGCGTCGTGTGCATTGATCATGCCGGCAAGAAAGCGTGGAGCAACCCCATCTGGAAAGATACGCTTTAGGCTTTAGGCTTGACCAATGGAAAGAGCGCGATTGCAAGTGCAGTGAAGGCCGCCCCTGCCAGGAATGTGGCGCGTGAGCCCTCCGTATCCCAGAGAAGTCCGGCCAATGTGCTGGCGAATAATACTACAACACCGCTCACCAGGCTGAAAATCCCAAAGGCAGTCCCACGCAATTCGGCGGGTGCGGTATCTGCCACCATGGCCGAGAGCAGCCCCTGCGTGAGCCCCATATGGAGCCCCCAAAGACCAACACCGCAAAACACGGCGCCGATTGAGGTTGAAAACCCAAGCAGCAAATCGGCGGCAAGCAATGCCGCCAGTCCCACAAGAAGCAGGCCACGTCGCCCAAATTTGTCAGAGAGTATCCCGGCCGGGTACGACGTAAGCGAATAGACGATGCTCATCACCACCAGAACCAGTGGAATGTAACGGTAGGAAAGCCCAACTTCCGCCGCCTTGATGATCAGGAAAGCTTCACTGAACCGCGCCAGCATCAAAAAACCCGCAGCAAGCGTCACGAGCCAGAAGTCTTTCCCCAGCATGTCCATTGTCGCCAGGTTCAATCCGGGCTTTCGACTGGCGGGTCCCTTGCTTGCAGGTTCCTGGATCCCAAACGCCAATATGCAAACGGCCAGCAAGGCGGGGATGCACGCAAACCACAGGACCGTACGCACATCATCAGCGAACCAGACCATCAGTCCGATTGCAGCCAATGGTCCAACGAATGCACCAACCGTATCCAGCGATTGTCGCAAGCCGAACGCAGCGCCGCGAAGTTCGGGCGGTGTAATGTCAGCTACCAACGCGTCCCGTGGCGCGCCACGAATGCCCTTGCCAACCCGGTCAGCAATGCGTGCCGTAAACACTGCAGCCGCCGACTCAGCGAGAGGGAACAGGGGCTTCACCACTGCCGCCATGCCGTAACCCAGCAATGCCAAAAACTTGCGGTTGCCAAATCTGTCGCTCAATACACCAGACAGCAGTTTGGTGATGTGCGCCGTTGCCTCAGCAATACCTTCGATCAGGCCGAGCAGCGTGGCACTGATTCCAAGGGTCCCCATCAGGAACACGGGCAGCAGTGCGTGGATCATTTCCGACGAAACATCCATGAAAAGACTGACAAACCCCAATACCCAGACACCACGCGGAATTTTTTGCATTCCCCCCTTTAGCCATGATAATCAGGTTAAAACAACTAATAGAAAATCAAGACAATGAAAAACACCCGTACCGAGACCGACAGCTTCGGTCCCATCGAAGTTGATGCCACCCGCTACTGGGGTGCACAGGCAGAACGCAGCCTTGGCAATTTCAAAATCGGCTGGGAAAAGCAACCCCTCCCCGTGGTTCGCGCACTTGGCATTGTGAAGCGCGCGTCAGCCGAGGTGAACATGGCGCTTGGCAGGCTTGATGCGACCGTTGGTGCCACCATCGTCAAGGCGGCGCAGGAAGTGATTGAAGGAAAGCTAAATGAGCACTTCCCGCTTGCGGTTTGGCAAACTGGATCAGGAACCCAGTCGAACATGAATGCCAACGAAGTCATTTCAAACCGTGCAATTGAAATGCTGGGCGGCGTCATGGGCTCCAAGAAACCAGTACACCCCAACGACCACGTCAATATGAGCCAGTCCTCAAACGACACTTACCCCACTGCCATGCACATCGCCTGTGCCGAAGAAATTCACCACGCTCTCCTACCTGCCTTGCAAAAACTGCGTAATGCCCTGAACGACAAGTCCCATGCCTGGAAAAAAATCATCAAGATTGGCCGCACCCATACGCAGGATGCAACGCCCATAACACTCGGCCAGGAATTCTCGGGCTACACCAGGCAAATCGAAAACGGCATCATGCGCATTGAGCAAACCATGCCCCTGCTGATGGAGCTGGCCCAGGGTGGCACGGCAGTGGGTACCGGCCTCAATGCGCCAGTTGGCTTTGCTGAAATGGTGGCACAGAAAATTGCCGCCATCACCCAGATGAAGTTTACCAGTGCTCCCAACAAGTTCGAGGCCCTCGCGGCCCATGATGCCATGGTCATGACCCATGGCGCCATCAATACCGTTGCGGCGTCGCTCTTCAAGATCGCCAACGACATTCGTTTTCTTGGCTCTGGCCCCCGCTCTGGGCTTGGCGAGTTGTCACTTCCGGAAAACGAGCCTGGCTCATCGATCATGCCGGGAAAGGTAAACCCCACCCAATGTGAAGCCCTCACGATGGTCTGCGTCCAGATTTTCGGCAATCACGCGGCCCTTACCTTTGCCGGCAGCCAGGGACATTTTGAGCTCAATGTTTACAACCCCGTCATGGCATATAACTTCCTGCAGTCCGTTCGCCTCATGTCTGACGCAGTAACCAGTTTTACCGACAATTGCGTTGTCGGCATTGAGGCCCGCGTTGACAATATCAAGGCAGCCCTTGACCGCTCGCTGATGTTGGTCACCGCCCTCGCTCCGAAGTATGGCTACGACCGCGCCGCCCACATTGCCAAGACTGCACACAAGAATGGCACAACATTGCGGGAGGAAGCCATCAAGGATGGCATTGCGGCAGCTGACTTTGATGCAATCGTGCGGCCGGAAGACATGCTGGCACCAAAGTGATGGCAGACCTCGTCAATCTCCGGGCTGCTCGAAAGCGCAAGGAACGGGAAGGCAAGGAAGCCACCGCCGCCGCCAACAGAGCCGCCTTTGGTCGCACTAAATCAGAAAAAGCAGTGACCAAGGCAAAGCAGATGAAGGAATCGAAACACCTCGATGCCCACCGGCGCGATGAGTAAGGATCTGAAGCGTTCCCTCACCATCGCGGGACACCGGACGTCGCTGTCCCTGGAACCCGAGTTCTGGCAAGCTTTGCAGGAAGCGGCATCTGCCGAAAAAAAGACCGTGGCGCAGATCGTTGCCGAGCTGGATCAGAGGCGGGGTGCGCGAAACCTGTCCAGCGCCATCCGCATTTGGTTGTTCAACCGTGCCAAGGCCTGATTACCGCTCACTCCCCAGCGGCACCAGTATCAAAGGGCCCTTGTTAATTTCGACGGGTTTTGGCTTGGGCTTCACCGCGGGCAAAATGATCTCCGCCTTCCGGTAAGTTTTCAATTCACGCAGGCGTTGCCGGATTTCCACCTTGTTCATGGCAAGGCCGTCCTGGATCAGGCGCAGCTGTTCCGCCGCCGCCTGCTCGGCATCCAAGACCCGTTGTGCCGCCTGAATCCTGAGTTCCCGCATGCGCAGCCGCAGTTCAGCCTTCTGGGCATAGAAGGCTGCGAGTTTCTCTTCATCTTCCTTGCGCAATTTCTCTTCTTCAAGTGCCAACCGTTGCTGCTCCGCCTGCAACTTCTCTAGATCAACAACACCTTTCTCGAGTACTTTGAATCCAAGGAACGAATTCAGCGCCGTCGCATCCTCATTCACCACAAGTTGAGATGGATCGCCCGCATAGGTGATTTCCATTCCCGGCAGATCGGGCAGGCCTTTGAGTTGAAGTAAAACTTTGAGATCGACCTGTCGGCTGGCCAATTCAACGGAAGACCTTATCAGCACATCAGCATCAGCGCTTTTTGTTGCAAATGGAGACAGTTTTGCCACGCCGTCAACGATGTTTACGCTGCCGGAAATGCTGCCGAGGTCGACCCCTTCGCCCCGGTGCAATTCTGCAAACGCCTGCTGCAACGCAGGCGCATCCTTGGCATTGCCTACAAGTTTGGAAAAGTTCTGCGGTGAAATTTTGAGCAGGCGAGCGTTGCCAACGGAGTATTTTCCATCAGCATTTAATGTCGCGAGTGCGCCTGCGGGACTGAGCCCCTTGCCAGAAAAAGCGACATCCACTGCCGCACCGCCCGACACAATGGCTGTTCCATCTTGCAGGAGGAGGTATTTTCCCAAGTCAATCGGCACCACAAAATGTCCCGCAAGATCTTGGCCGCCCACGCCAGGTGCCGAGGCAAGGTCAACAATCACGTTCTCACCGGAAGCCGACTTGGCGTTTACGGCAATTTGGGTTTTTCCCGGCGTGGCGGTAATTCCCACCTCCGCATCTTCGACGTCAAAGCCAGGATACACAGTCAAGACCTTGGGCCGCACCCAAACTTCACCCGTCAGGCCCAATGGCAATTGCTTGGCAAACGTTTGTTCGAGGCTGGCGGACCTGCCATTCCAGGGCAAAAAGACCGGCGCCATAAGTCCAGCGAGTGACAGCCGATCAACGCTGAAGTTACCTTTTACGTGATCAATTCCATCGAAATCCGCGGAGCCCGCAAAAGCCATTTCGGCAAACCTGCCTTCAATTTCGCCAAGGGAGACTTTTTTATCGGTGGTGCTGATTTTACCACCTAGCGACAGGGCACCATCCAGAACGCCCTGTGCAGGAAGCTGCAAGGCAATGAACAAATCCTTCGCATTGCCGGCCTGCAGCGTAAGGTCACCATTCGAACCAAATGCGGGCGCCACGGGATTGAGCTTGCCCGCAAAATGCACGTCGCTGTGATACAGGCTGGTGGCCACATCGACAAGGAAACCGTCTACAAAGTTTCCATCGGCAGTAAGAACAAGCTTGGCTGCAATGGCATCAGCCTTTCCGACAGACGCGCCATAAAGATTGGCCAGTGCTGCACTCGATTGGGACGTTACTTCGGCACTGCCATTGATGGCAGTCCGCGCAATCTCCAAGGCAGGCACAATGGATCCATCCGCAATTATCGAAAATTCGCCCATCTTGCCATTGATACTGAAGCCGGTGGCAGGGTCGGTAGCTGATGGCTTGGCCCTCAGCCCAATTTTCAGGTCCGTCTTGCCGAGAGCTCCTGCCCAGGTTGGTTCCCTGTCGCGCGGCAAAATTCCGGCTAGCCGCAACAGTCCGCGCGGATCGTCCGCCGTGGCCGTGACAGCAATCTCGCCGTCGGGTCCCTCGGGTGTACTGAGAACCACACCGGAGGCACTCAGCCTTGCCCCATCGACTGATCCAATCTCCATAGTCTTGAGGTCAAATCCCTGAACCGTGGTTTCGACGTCGAGTGCCACATCTTTCGCCTCCACGCCGTTCAGTCGCAATGTGCCGGCCGTCAGCGTGAGCTTGAGGTCGCGCTTGACCTGCTCTTCCACGAAGCGACCCAGAAGTTGCAGCCAGCTGGTGCCCGAGGGCGATGAGACTGCGGCAAAGCCGCTCGCCACAAAACTGTCGACATCGGCAATTGGTGTATCAATGTGAAGGTCCACGATCGGCCTCTCGCCATTCACCAGGACTTTGAAGTTGGCGGCACCGCGGTCGCCATCAAGCTCGTAGGCGATGCTGGCGAATTCCAGTTTCGAAGCCGTGAGTGTTACGTCTGCCTTAGCTTTCAAACGCCCGCGATTGCCGCTCCAGGTAGATGCAATGTAGGACTTGCTGTCAGGCCAGAGCCACATGGCAAGGGCACGTGCATCGGCAGATTCCACTGCCAGGTTTCCGGCAAGTTCCGCATACTGCGCGCCGGGGAAAAACACGCCTTCAAATCGCGACCGGGACCGCCCGGGAAGCGAAGCCGAAAGCTCATGAATGCGAATGGCCTGGCGATTTGCCGAAACATCCAACTTCGCATTTTCCAGCGTCTCACCACCGGCCTTCAGAGCGGCTATGGTCAGGTTTGACCGCAGGTCAATGTTTTCGGGCAGCATGGTGAGCAGGCCATTTACCAGCGACAGCCCGCCACCATCGCGCAGCAATTGCCGTGATCCAGCACCGGCAAGCGTGTCGAAGTCCACCCGGGGCGCAGTGAGATTTGAAACAATGCTGATCTTCTTGCCAAGTGAAAAACTTGCGTCTCCGGCCAGCAAGGTTCCCTGATCAGCTACATCCGCTGGCCGGATTTCAATCTCACTTAAATCCAGCTTTTCAAAGTCGCCCGCAACGCTCGACTTGAAGGTGATGGGTCGCACCTGGCCTTCCGTGTCGGTCTTTCCCTCAGGGTCAACGATCGGAGCCACCCTCACCGAACCTTTGAAGGCCGAGGCTACTATATCGCCATCCAGCAAATAGGAGTATCCGACATTGTCCTGGGATGACACGCGAAGGCCAACATGCACGGGCTGGCCCGTTGCGATGGTCCCCGTTGTAGCGGAAAATGCAAGTGGCAATTCCTGATAGCCAAATGTTCCTGCCATGCGCCAGGGGCCAGCCAAATTTGGAGCGGAAAACGTGCCATTTAAATCCGCCAGCCGAACCGGCCCGCCGCGCCGCGCATCAATCAATTGAACCGAGCCTTCGGTAAGTGTGATTTGATCCAGCATCACGTGTTCAAGCAAAGGGCTGTTTCGGATGGTTTCAGCCGGCGTGAAGGTCCAGTTGTTGGTGCCGTCGAGACTGCGCCTGAGCTTCACAACTGGCTTTCGGATGGCGATGCTTTCAACCTGGATTACGCCATTAAGGAGCGCACCAAGTGTCATTTGTACCGAGACCTGATCAGCGGTGGCGAACCACTTTTCACTGGCACCTTGCGGATTGGCTATTTGCACATCATCTGCCACCAGCCGTGGCCAGGGAAACAGTCGCACCGAAATTGGTCCGGTAATCTCGACCTTTCGGCCCGTGAGTTTCTCGCCATAGGCCTCAAGGCCGATGCGGTAGCGCCCCCAATCCATCACAAAGGGTGCGAGCAAGGCGCTGGCAACCACCATCACCAGAAAAATACCGAAATAGAAAACGGGTGACTTCCAGACCTTCATGACTCATCACATTAGAATTTCCCCACCAAGTCGCAAGTCTTTGCGGTCATTCCAAGGCGAGAATTTTTCCCGGGTTCATTATATTGAGAGGGTCCAGTGCCCGCTTGATCTGGCGCATCACGGCAAGTCCCTTGCCATGCTCGGCCTCAAGAAACTTTATCTTGCCACTGCCCACCCCATGTTCTCCGGTGCATGTGCCGTCCATGCCAATGGCGCGGTGGATCAATCGCTCATAGAACCCCTTGACGCGGGCAACTTCGGCTGCGTCTCCAGGATCACAGAACAAAACCACGTGGAAGTTTCCATCCCCCACGTGCCCAATGATGGGCCCATAAAGCTTGTTGGCGGCGAGGTCGGCCTGAGTGGCTGTCACGCATTCCGCCAGCCGTGATATCGGCACGCACACATCCGTTGCGAATACGTCCTGTTTCCCCGGGGCGATGGCCCGAGTTGCCCAGAACGCGTCGTGCCTTGCCTGCCAAAGCCTTTGCCGGTCTTCTTCCTTTTCCGCCCACTCGAACGAGCCTGCCCCGTGACCTGC
>JANMKJ010000431.1:0-1715 GCA_031371945.1 Rhodobiaceae bacterium | reverse complement strand
ATCCTCATTGCTTTGGGATTCACCGACGATCCCCGCCTGATGACGCCACAGGAACGTGCCCTCAAGCGCTACTTTGCACAGTTGAATGTCTATCAGGTGCCGCTGTCGAATGTTATTGAGGTGAAATACTCATCCAATGATCCGGCAACAGCCGCCCAGGTGGCCAATGCGTTGGTCAATACCTACGTCGTGTCAACTGCCGAGGCCAAGGCCATTCCAACAGCACGCGCCCGCGAATGGCTGGGCGGCCAGATCACTGAACTGCGGCAGAAGCTGGCAAAGTCCGAAGCCGCAATCGAATCCTTCCGTGCCGAATCCGGTCTTCTGAAAGGACAAACATCAACACTTGGTGCCCAGGAACTTTCGGAATTAAATACTCAGATTACGTTGGCGGAGACAGCCCGCACCGACGCCGAAGAACGGGCCCGCGAAATAAACGAACTGCTGAGCACCCGGGGATCAGTGGATGCATCTACCGATGTGTTGAATTCCCCCAATGTGCAGCGCCTTCGCGAGCAGCAGGCAACTGCATCACGCCGGGTTGCCGAACTTTCTGCCGTCTATCTCCCCAACCATCCGAAAATGATGGCAGCACAGAATGATCTTACCAGCGTTGACCGGCAAATTCGCAATGAAGCTCTGAAAGTGGTGGAAGGGCTCGACCAGCAGGCCAAGATTGCCAAAGCCCGACAGGACTCGCTTCGTGCCCGGCTAGAACGCATGAAGGGCGATACCTCAACCGCCAATCTTGATGATGTAAAATTGCAGGCAATGATCCGCGATTCAACTGCGGACAAGGCTCTGCTTGAATCCCTGCTGTTGCGTTACGCCGATGCCAGTGCGCGACAGGACATTGCAACACAGCCGGGTTTTGCCCGGGTCATTCAAGTAGCCGACACGCCAACGTCGCCGTCCTATCCTAAAACCGGGCCGATGGTATTGCTCCTGACCATGGCCGGATTTGCATTGTCGATGGGTCTTTCCTTCCTGATGGAAATCATGCGCAGCGCAAATGGCATCAGTGTTCCACAGCCTGTTGAAACCCTGGCTTCTCCAGAACCCGAAATCAATGTCCCGCAACTGCAACCGCAGGCACCGCCGGCGCCAGACTCAAAGGTCATTCCCGCGGCTAAACCCGTGCCATGGCCCGTCCTGGGGGTTCTGCCTGCCGGAACCACAGAGCGTGTCAACCAAGAGCTCATGCGGGTGTCTGGGCAGCAGGACTACTTTGGACTCATGAGCACGTCCAGCAATGCCACAAACTGGGCGCTTGAATTGCGCAATAGTATTTCCATGCGCCAGCTTGCACTCGTCTCAATGGGTGGTGGTGCGTCAGACTCGTCAATGGCGGCCGTTGTCATCGCCCGTTCATTTGCTGCCAAACGGGCACGGGTAGTTGTTGTTGATCTGGCCGAGACCGGATCCAGCGTAGAGATGTTGTTTGGCTTGCCCGTGGGACCAGGATTTGTTGACCTGCTGACAGGCTCGGCCGATTTCACCAAGGTTATCGTGCGCGATCCATCGTCAACGGCGCATTTATTGCGCTTTGGATTGGAACGAAGCAAAATCTCCAAGGACCTCCTAAACCAGAAGACTGACGCGGTTTTGGCAGCACTTGGAAATATCTATGATGTGGTTATCGTTCATGCGGGCGAGGCCTCGTCATCAACTGCGGCGCTTGTCGCGAAATGTCAGGCGGCCCTGATACTTGCTCC
>JANMKJ010000427.1:0-4163 GCA_031371945.1 Rhodobiaceae bacterium | reverse complement strand
GGCCCTGCGTAATGTCGTAGGCCGACATGGCCATGACGATGGTCAGGCCAATGGCAAAGAAAAACGTTTGCCCGGCGTTTAACACAGCAAGCGATACCCATGTTTTTACCGCGGCCTTTTCATAGAGCAGCATTGACGCGTCAAAGCGGACAGCCTCGTGTTCTTCGTTGCCAAAATACTTCACAGTTTCGAAATTGAGCAAGCTATCGATCGCCTTGGTGTTGGCGTCCGTATCTGCATCATTCATGTTGCGGCGAATATTGATACGCCATTCGGTGGCGGTGTAGGTGTACCAGAGGTAAACCACCACGGTTCCCAAAACGACCGCCGCATAGTGCCAACTGAAGGAATAAGCCAGCACACCAGCGACGAGTGCTATTTCAAGAGCCGTTGGAAATGTATTGAACAACGAGAAACGAAGGACCGTATCGACGCCCGCCGTGCCGCGCGAAATGATGCGTGACAGGCCTCCAGTGCGGCGCTCGAGATGGAATTTCAATGATAGTGCATGCAGGTGGCGAAAAGTCTTTATTGCCAGTTCGCGTACCGCACGCTGGCCCACCTTGGCAAACACGGCGTCGCGAATTTGGGCAAGTGCCACCATCATGATGCGGCCAACGCCATAGGCCAGAATAAGAAAAAACGGCACGCTGAAAGCAATTGCCGCAGGGTTCCCGCTGGCCGTCAGAGCGTCAGTTGCATACTTGAATGAGTAAGGTGTCCAGACCGTGATGATTTTGGACGCGAATAATGCAACCATCGCCAATACGACCCTGACCTTAAGATCAGTCCGTCCTTCCGGCCACAGGTAGGGCAGAAGGCTCTTCAGGGTTTCCCATTGGTCACCGTCACCGCTGGCGAAATTGGCTGCGGTGGCAGGCGTCTTGCGTGCCATTCAGATATTTTTCCCTATGGCGTTTTGGCAGCATCCGGGGTCAGGAACACCTGGCCGGGATAAATCAAGCCAGGCTTGCGGATTTGGCCCTTATTGGCCTCGTAAATCACCGTGTACATCATGCCCTTGCCATAAATCTTGCGCGACAATTTCCACAAGTTGTTGCCGGGTTGGATCACAATTTGTGTCGGTGGCTTGGCTTCAGCCACAACTGCAGGGGCTGGTGCTGGCTCCGGTGCAGGTGCCACTTCCACTTTTGGCGGCTCGACAACAGGAGGAGTTGCGGCGGCAACGGCGGGTGCAGGTTCCGGCGCTGCGACAACGGCTGGTGCCGGTTCAGGTGCCGTGACAACGGCAGGTGCGGCTTCCGCAACTGGTGCTGCTGGTGCAGGTGCCGCGGCGGCGACTTCAGGAGCCTTGGCGGGATCGGCAGGTGCCACCGGAGTGATAGGTGCAACGCCTACTGCCGTGGCGGTTTTTTCTTCGGTGGTGGCAACAACCGGTCCGGGCTCAGCCACGGCCACAACGGTCGGAGCCGGAATGGCCTTGGCCACCTTCGATGGATCCTCGCGGAAGAATGGCATGGCCACGCGGCTGGTTACCTTGCCATCGGTGCCGATTTCATCAGCGCGAAGTTCGTGTGCACCAATGGTCAGCGGAACACCGCCTGGCATGGTCCACGTGCCGTCAGGACCCACGGCCGCAAGGCCATAGGCGTTATTGTCCACATAGACCTGGACCTTGCTGCCAGAAGGGCCACGACCGCTGAATACGATGTTGCCCTTCTCGTCATAATCCACCGAATCAAGATTGACCGTGTCCATGGCTGGCAAAGCCGGCTTGGCGGCAGATGGCACCTGCACAACTGCTGTCGGCTGGTCCGGGTTGAGAACGGCCACCAATGGCGTGCTTTCGGCACCTTCCTTCACGTCGACGGCCACGGTCTCGGCCGAGGCCACCACGATGCCCTGGCTTTTCATTTCAATCGAAAGTGCTCCAGCCCCCTTGGGCAAGGGCTTTTCCGGGGTAATTACAAAGGCACCATCGGCATTGGCAGTGGTGGTACCAATGTCGGTACCGTTATATTTCACAGTTACGTCTGAGCCGGGGTCCGCTTGACCTGCCACAATTGTACTGCCTGATGCTTCCACGCGGACAGTATCAAAACTCGGATTTGGCTTTTTCACTTCAGCGGGGGTTTCGACCTTGGCTGGCTCGGCGACCTTGGCCACTTCTTCCACCTTGGCGGGTTCGGCGACTTTGGCCACCTCTTCCACCTTGGCAGGCTCTTCGACTTTAGGCGGTGCTGTGGCGGGTGCCGGTTCTATTTTTGCAAGGGAGGCCGACGGTGGTCCCATCCATTTGTCTTTTTCAACGACGGCCACTGCGGCAAGGGCGGCGAGGGCCAGTCCTGTAAAAACTGCAAGGGGGTTGTTTTTCATTAAACTGTATCCGTCGTTAAATAGTTTTCGATTTAGCTGCCACTGCGGCGAATAGGCTATTACATAACTATAATTGGCCGTTTTAATAAGGCTAATCAAGCGAATCAGCAAAGAATTGCTGCGTAACCTCAAAAGGGGCAAAAACCGTTGAAAACTCCAGAAAAGAAACTTTGTGTGTATTGCGGGTCGGGTCCGGGTCGAAATCCCGCCTATATGGCCGCCGCCAGAAACCTTGGAACCGCCATGGCCGAGGCCGGGATTGGGCTGGTTTATGGGGGCGGCAGCCTCGGATTGATGGGTGAAGTGGCAAAATCCGTGCTGGATTCCGGTGGCCATGTGACGGGAATTATCCCAGAGTTCCTGGGCACCAAGGAACGCATGCTGACCGGGGTGAACAACCTTATTGTCACCCAGAACATGCATGAGCGCAAAATGACCATGTTTGAGCATTCCACCGGCTTTGTGGCCCTTCCGGGAGGAATTGGCACGCTGGAGGAGTTGACCGAAATCTCCACCTGGGCCCAACTCGACCAGCACAACAAGCCGATCATTGTCTGCAATATCGACGGTTACTGGAGCCCCTACCTCGAACTCCTCACGCACATGCGCAATGAGAAATTCATCCGTGAGGGAATGGAATTCAAGATGGACGTGGTTGATACGGCCGAGGATGTTGTTCCCGCATTTGAATTCCGCCTGGCCAACAGCCACCAGAAAGTGCCGCTCAACCCGTTGCGCGATATTCTTTAGCTTTCGGCGCGGCGGTTCTTTTCTTCCATCAGGGCTGAATAGGAATAGATCGCAAGGCCAATCCACAGGATGAGGAAGGACAAAAGTTTCCACCTGTCCAGCGGCTCATGGAACATGAATATCGCCGTGAGAAATACCAGGGTTGGCGAGATGTATTGCAACAGCCCTGCAGTGGAATAGCGCAACAACTTGATGGACGCCGCAAAGAACACCAGCGCGCTGGTCGTCATCAGGCCACAGCCCATCAACAGCAGCGTATCCTTGGTGTTGCCCGCGAAATGGGTTTCACCCCTTGACGCAAGCCAAAGCTCCATCAGCAGCAACGGCACCGCAATGATGCACACTTCAATGAAGAAGCCCTGGGTTGGTCCCACCTTTATGGTCTTGCGCAGGAAACCATAGAGGCAGAAAGTTGATGCCAGCATGAGCCCAAGCCAGGGGAAAACGCCCGCTGCAAAGGTCTGGATGAGGACTGCCACGCCCGCAAAAACGAGGGCTACCAGCTGCAGGCGGTTGAACCGCTCGCCAAGGAACAGGTAACCCATGACCACGTTCATCAACGGATTGATGTAGTATCCAAGACTGGATTCCAACGTGCGGCCAACCTCGATCGACCAGATATAGAAGCCCCAGTTGAGGACGATGATGCTGGAGGTAAGCGCCAGAATCGCCATGTTGCGGGGTGAGGCAATGGCCTTCAGCACATCACGGTATTGACCCAGCCACCAGATGATGACGGCAGCACAGGGTATCGACCAAAGACCGCGATGCACGGCAATTTCCATGGGATTGATGTGGCGCATGAAGCCGAAATAAACGGCCATGGCCCCCCAGGTGAGATGGGCGCACACGGCGTAGATCACGCCTTTTTCGGCGGGGCTCAAGCCGGCTTTGGGAGCATCTTCGATAGTTGACATGGCCAGCGGTTTAACCGCGCCGGACCATGCTCACAAACGATAGATCGGCATGGGTTGCATGCTAATCCGCCGTAACACCTTCGTGGATGAGCTTGTAGATGATGGAGTCAGACAGGGCCTGAAAGGATGCATCCACGATGTTGGGAGAGACACCCACGG
>JANMKJ010000099.1:0-5757 GCA_031371945.1 Rhodobiaceae bacterium | reverse complement strand
GTTGCGCCCACGATCGCGCCCGTCGAGGCCACGACAAGTACTACTTCCGGCTCGGGATTGTTCCAATCCGACTTGGGGTGAATGCCAACGTCCATCATGGTGCCAACCGCTGACAGGGGCTGGCCCTTGGTGAATATTTCCGCGTCAGGGCCAATGCCCACTTCGAGATACTGGCTCCAGGCGCCAGCCTTGATCAAAGCCTCCTTCAAGGACTGTGCTTCCTTAGAGCCGGGCTTGAGCTTGCGCAGGTCATCGCCTACGAGATCACGGATGTGCTGGCGAATGTCCTTGGCGGCTTCGGCATTGCCGCGGGCACGCTCTTCGATGACGCGCTCGATCATCGATACGACGAAGGTAACGCCTGCGGCCTTGATGGCCTGAAGATCGATCGGCGTGAGCAGCCAGGGCTTGCTGGCATCGCGATTTTGCGGTGCTGCGTTGGCTGTAGCTTCTGCCACGGAGCCAATCACGCTGGCCTTCGCCCCGCGCAGGGCTTTTACCGGGTCCGCCTGTTCGCAGAGGTCGCGCATGGTGGGAAAGGATGATGTCACATCCGAGAGGGTATCGCCATCGACCCTTGCGACGCAGGGGCCAACACCTGGAACAAACACGCGAGCAGCAACAGTCGACATTCTTCAATCCTCCCGAAGCCGCCCAGCCCTTATCCTCAGGCTTTCCTGCGGCGTGATTTTGCAAAGGTATCAAAGGCCACGGCCAGGACAATGATGACACCGATAATAATCTGCTGAATGTAGGATGAAACATTCATCAGCACCAAGCCGTTCAGCAACACGCCAATGAGGAACGCGCCAATGACCGTGCCGAATATGGAGCCCGAACCGCCGAACAGGCTGGTGCCGCCGATGACAACGGAGGCAATGACAGTAAGCTCATAGCCGGTTCCGGCCACCGCTTCGGCGGAATTCAACCTGGCGGCCAGCACGAACGAGCCGAGCCCTGCAAAGAAGCCCATGATCACGTAAACACTGCAAATGATGCGGTTGACGTTCAGTCCGGCAAGACGTGCGGCTTCCGGATTGCCGCCCACGGCGTAGACCCTGCGGCCATAGCGGGTGTAACGCAACACGATATGGGCCAGCAGGGCGCAGACGAGGAATATGATGACGGGAACCGGCACGGTCAGAATGCGGCCCTGCCCCCACCAGGTGAATTCGGGTTGAAAGCCGGAGATGGGCCCGCCTGCCGCAAACAGCAGTGCGGCACCACGAAACACCGACATGCCCCCCAGCGTCACGACGAAGGCGGGGACTTTCAGTTTGGTAATGGCAAGCCCCTGCACATAGCCGCATATGAGGCCGATGACGATTGCGGCCAGTGCGGCCAGGGGCCAGCCGTAGCCGATGGCGCCATCACCAACAGTGAAGCGATCCTGCATGCCGCCCTTGGCCACGGCAGCGGCAACGAGCCCCGCGAATGCGAGCAATGAGCCTACGGACAGGTCAATGCCGGCGGTGAGAATGACGAAGGTCATGCCGATGGCCAGAAGGCCGGTGATTGACACCTGGCGCATGACGTTGAAGAGGTTGATGGAAGACAGGAAGCGCGGTTCGAGAATTGCAAACCCGGCCATCAGGATGAGCAGGAAAATCAGCGGTGCAAAACGTGCGAGAAAAGAGAAGGCGTCAAAGCCCTTGTCTGTTTCAGTGACCGCTGCCTTCGCCATTGTGTTCTCCGTCATGTCCTAAGCCGCCCGTTCGGTTGCGATTGTCATCAGCGTCATGAGCTTTTGCTGGTCTGCCTCCCGGCGCATGATTTCGCCGGTGACCCGGCCCTCGCGCATGGTGATGATGCGGTCTGAAAGTGCCAGCACTTCGGGCAGTTCCGACGAAATGACAATGATGGCAATGCCCGCCGCTGCCATCTGGAACAGCAGGTTATGCACCTCAACCTTGGCGCCCACGTCAATGCCGCGGGTGGGTTCGTCGACGATCAATACTTTTGGACGCAGCGCCAGCCAGCGCGCCAGCACAACTTTTTGCTGGTTGCCGCCGGACAGATTGCCCACCAGCTGGTCGCCGGATGCCATGCGAATGTTGAGAAGCTTGCGATACTCCTCAACAAGGGTCTCCTCCTTGGCACCACTGATGAAATAGCGGAAGGCGGAAATGCGGTCGTGGGCGGCAATGGACAGGTTGGTGCGGATTGCCAGCGATAGAAACAGCGCCTGCTGCTTGCGGTCCTCCGGTACGAGGCCAATGCCGCAGCCGATGGCATCACGGGGTGAGCGTATATCCACCGCCTTGCCAGCAATCGTGACGTGGCCGGAATCCAATTTATCGGCACCAAAGATGGCACGCGCGGTTTCGGTGCGGCCCGCACCCACAAGGCCTGCCAGCCCCAGGATTTCGCCCTTGTGAACCGCAAATGAAACGTCATGAAGTTCAATGGCGCTGGCATCGGCATTCTTGCGACGGCGCGACAGGCCATGGACTTCCAGCGCCACTTCCGGGGTTGCGAAGGATTGCTCGCGGGAGGCCAGAAGCCCCAACTCACGGCCCACCATGAGGCGGATGATCTTATCCAGCGATGTTTCCTTAACTGAGCCTGAGCCCACATGCTGGCCATCGCGCAGCACCGTGTAGCTGTCACAAATCTCAAACACCTCTTCCAGGCGGTGGGTGACGAAAATGGTGGATATGCCATCCCGCTTCAGGCTGCGGATGATTTCAAAGAGTTTCTGGACTTCGGTTCGGCTGAGCGCCGATGTAGGCTCATCCATGACGATGAGCCGCGATTCCATTGACATGGCCCGGGCGATCTCAACCATTTGCTGTTCGGCCACGGACAGGTCCCGCACCAGAGCATTGGGACTGCGGTCAAGGCCGATACGGTCTGTCAGGACCTTGGTTTGCTCTTCCAGCTTGTTGCGGCTGATGAAAAGTTTCGACCCCGGTTCGCGACCGATGAACACGTTCTCTGCAATGGTCATGTCGGGTGCCAGGGTGAATTCCTGGTAGATCGTCACAATGCCCTTGGCCTGCGCATCCTGCGGGCTGGCAAAAGTCACAACATTGCCAGCGAATTCTATGGTGCCTGCATCCGGGGACTGGGCACCGGAAAGAATTTTGAGAAGGGTTGATTTTCCCGCACCATTCTCACCGAGAAAGGCGTGGATCTCGTTGGCACCAACCTCAAAATTGACAGCACTCAACGCCTTCACGCCGGGAAAGGATTTTGAAATCCCGGTCATCTTGAGCAGCGGCAATGCGTTGGGCGGCGTTGACATGGGCAGCACACTTTCCAGCCGGACCATAGCCCGGCTGGAAAGCAATGTCTTTTTGCTTATTTCACCTCACCGAGACGTTCGGCAATGTTCAAGTTGTCCTTGGTTACGGCAACCGGCGTCAAAAGGGTTACCTTTTCAGCAGGGGCAGTTCCTGACTTGATGAAGGCTGCCAGGATTTCAACGCCCATGGCACTTTGCTTGCCGGGGAATTGTTCAATGGTGGCGGTGAGACCACCATCACGGACCTGGGCCAGGGCTTCCGGCAAGGCATCAAAACCAATGATGGCAATGCCTGTCAGGTTGCGGGCCTTGACGGCTTCCATGGCACCCAGTGCCATGTCATCGTTGGCGGCAACAATAACCTTTGGTGTTTCGGCCATGCCAGCGAGTGCTGCTTCGGTCACAGCGAGGCCCTTGGCGCGGTCAAAACCTGCGGTTTGCTCGAACACGATCTTGTACTTGTCGGCCATGCCATCAAGGATGTTGTGCAGGCCTTTGTTGCGGTCGATTGCCGGCGAAGCGCCGGACTGGCCTTGCAGGTTCACGATGGTGGCACCATCAGGGTACATTTGCACGATGAGGTTTGCCTGGGCTTCGCCACCCTTCACATTGTCGGCACCGACGTGGGCGAGAATGCCTTCGACCTGGGCAACCCTGCGGTCAACGGTGACCACGGGGATCTTGGCATCCACGGCCTGCTGCAAGGCGGGTGCCATGGCATCCACCTCGTTCGGGCTGATGATGATGCCTTTGACGCCCTGGGTGATTGCGGCTTCAACGTCTGCTGTTTGCTTGGGCGAAGAAACCTGGCCATCACTCTCGATGACGCCCAGGCCCTGCTTTGCAGCTTCGGCCTTGAATGCGTTCATCATGTGGACGAAGAATGGGAATGTGAGACCTGGTACCGATGCCAGGATCTGGTCTTCAGCGTAAGCGACAGGGGCTGTCGCCATGGTCAACGCGAGGGCGCTGGCTACGACTAGTCTTCTTGTATATTTACGCATTGGTGTAATCCTCCCGCGAAAAATTTCGCGAGCGAAACATGCGCCAACAAATTATTGGGTTCAAGTGAAAACTGATATAACAGTTTTGCAGACCGCTATGCGCGATGATGCAAGGTGCAATGCAACATAGGACATTCTGCGGTCGCCGCTGGGATTTTCTGCGGTGCTCTGCATATTGTATCTGGTTGCGTTAGTCGATGTCGCCTAGTGTCTGGTTTTTTTGAAAGTGCCTGCAATGACCGCTGTGAAACCTCTCGTCATCTCTGTTCCTGAACCACGCTCATTGGAGCTCATCTTCAGCCGGGACAACGAAGCGAAGCTGCGGCAGGATTTTCGCATCGTCGAAGGTGAGGGAGCAACCACTGGCAAGGTTGTTGAAGACAATATTGCCGAGGCGAGCTTCATTATTGGGCAGCCCGACTTGCCCAGCCGAATTTTGAGCCAGGCCAAAAACCTCAAGGCCATCTTCAATGTCGAATCGAATTTTCTCGACAACATGGATTACGACTATTGTTTTACCCACGGCATCCACGTGCTCACCACGGGCCGGGTGTTCGCAGCCCCGGTCGCCGAAATTGGCCTGGGCCTTGCCCTTAGCCTGGAACGCAATATCTGCGGGGCTGACCGGGCCTTCCGTGCGGGCACGGAACTTTGGGGTGGCGATGGCAACCGAGAGGCCCGGCTGATCAGCGGCGGCAACATTGGCCTGATCGGATTCGGCGATTTGGGCCGGGCCCTGCACCGCTTGCTCGCTGGATTCCGGGCCACTGTTCGGGTCTTTGACCCCTGGCTGCCAAAAGGCATGCTCAATGATGCCGGCGTTGAACCGGCGTCATTGGACGATGTACTCGCCAAGAGCGATGTGATCTTCGTCGTAGCTTCAGTAACCGCGGCCAATGGCGGGTTCCTTGGGGCTGCGGAATTTGCTAAGATGCGCCAGGGTACAAGTTTCATCCTGCTAAGCCGGGCGGGCGTCGTTGATTTCGGGGCGCTGATGGATGCAGTACGTTCAGGGCATATTCGGGCTGCCAGCGATGTTTACCCGGAAGAGCCCTTGCCCCTGTCGCACCCGGTCCGCAAGCTTGAAGGATTTGTGCTTTCGGCCCACCGGGCAGGCGCACTCGATGTCGCCTTCAAGCAAATGGGTGAAATGGTGTTGGATGACCTTGATTTGCTGGTGCGCGGGCTGCCGCCGCTAAGCTGCCGCAGGGCCGAGCGTGAAACCGTGCGCATGATGCGGTCAAAGCCGGTGAGCAAGAATTGACAACAGATGGGTGGGACATGATGGATTTTCTCTGGCGATCGCTGGTCATCGGCGTTGGCGGCACGGCGGCCATGGATATTTGGGCCCTGGTGCTTTTCGCGGTGTTCAGCATGCCGCTCCCCAACTGGGGACTGGTGGGCCGCTGGTTCGGTAATACCGAGCGCCACGACGCCGGGACACGGGCGTTGTGGTACCGCTTTTTAGGGTCCGCCCTGATTCTGCTGGCGGTCGTATTGACCTTT
>JANMKJ010000398.1:0-5801 GCA_031371945.1 Rhodobiaceae bacterium | reverse complement strand
GCAGGTCCCCGTCCGGTGGGTACAGGTATTGTAAACTTTAAACGAATTTTTGCCCATGCAAAACTTGGCCAGGCAGAGCGCGCCGCGGAATTGTTTTCGATCATCAACCCGATCAATCACACGCGCAGTGAAGGAGACGCGAGGACCTATCGCGTTGAACCCTATGTGATTGCCGCAGATGTCTATTCCGTGGCACCCCACATTGGTCGCGGCGGTTGGACCTGGTATACAGGTTCAGCCGGCTGGATGTACCGCGCAGGACTTGAAGCAATTCTCGGTGTCACCCGCGAAGGTAATTTTCTCCGCATAAAACCGTGCATACCGATGGATTGGGATGAATTTGCCGTGACAGTGCAATTTGGCAAGACGAGCTATGAACTGAAATTTCAAAGAATGTCGACGAAAAGCTACGAGGCACAGTCCGGCGTAGAATTAGTAACGCCTGACGAATATCTGGTGCAGCTTCAGGACACCGGCGGGGTTCGAACTATCGCATTATCTCTCAGTGATGTAGCTAAGCCGAAACAAGCCGGATGACACCAAATGCACCAATTTCAAGTCCCGCAACCTTTTTCACCAAAGTTCCGGGCTGCCTGAGGTAGTTCGGCTCCCTCACGATGGTATCGAAGCTCTTTTCGTCAAGTGTGTGCATGTGAGCGGATCCTTTGAAACCACCGACCTTCACCGATTGTAGCTCACCCGTGAGGTTGGCGAGCCATAATATGGGACCAGTCTTGGTCTGGTAGGCAAGTGCCGCTATTTTTCCGGGCGAAGCACTTTCGCTTTCAATGTGCCGCGCACCGCTGGCGTGGCCAAAGCCTGCAAGAATGTGATAGGCGGGATAGACGGTAGCGTCGCTGCCATCGAATCCAGGCTGGTTGTAGTCGGACTTTTCATAGATGATACCCTGAGGTCCTGTTACCGATCCCAATGCCAGTGCAGCAAGTTTTCCCCGGGTTGCCGCCGCCAGCAAACCGACGTTCCACGCGGCCGCAAACAACCCCCTCTGGCGAGGATCCATATCGGAAAGACACACACGCCCATTGCCCGGATTGTCAGCAACTTTTGCCCCATAAGGGTTGTCCCTGCAGGGAATGCCGGTTGGTCCCATGTGATAGGGGGTTGTGCCTATCATGGCACGCGTCGATGCGATGATTGAAGGAAGCGATTCAAGCGTTTCCATCACTGAAAGATCGTCCGCCGAATGAACGATCGGGCAGGCCGTGTGGGTGATGAAATCAAACACGCCTTGTGGCGGTCGCTTGCGGTTCAATTCCGTGAAATAAGACAACATGCCACCACCCAATGTCACTCCCGGAAACGTCTTCCGTGCAGTCGCCGCCATGTCCTCATAGCCAGGACCCCAGGGCCGGGGCGTATTGGGCTGGAAAGATTTGAGGTCATGCATCTGGGTGATCACAATAGCAGTCGGCTGGAAGTCGGCTGCTCGCAAAACGCTGGCAATTGCCGCGGCCTCTTCGTCAGCTGGTGCTTTCGCGGGCAAAATGATCTCAAGCGTAGAACCAATTCCTGTGCGCTCCTGAAGGGCGCGAAAGGCCTTCGCCGCTTCAATTTGATCGGGCTGTCGCCCATCAATCTGGAACACCAGATGTCCGGGCTTAGCGGCAGCAATAAGTGCTGCCTGCTTGAGAGCATGTCCTGCCTCTGCCATGGGTACACCCACACCGATCGATGGCAATCGGCTCTTGGCCTTACCCAGGGTCACCGCAATGGTACCGCCAGATCTTGACGAAATCTTTGCCGCTGGCTTTCCTGAAATGTTGAGCGTGACGGACTGCGAAAACGTTTCACCCTTCTTGAGGGTATAGGGCCAGGGGTCCAGCAGCGAGCAGACATAGGTCTTATAGGAAGCATCCATCCAGTTACGATGGTCCTCCATTTCGAACTTGTTGCCTTCCATCGTTACCGTGGCCGTAACACCGGGCATCACGGTATGCTTGAGCGAGCGGATTTCAAAGATCGGTTGCCCAGGGCTGATCAATTTTGGAAAACTGCGCTTTTCGCGTTTGCCATCCACATGCACCACCTCAACCGACTTGCCGACCACTCCTACAAGTGGGTGCAGGATCACAAATCCTGACCGGTTGGTAATGAAATCACTGAGCGGCGTGCCGTCAGCAGAGAATGTAAGAGTTCCATCTGCCGTGGCCTCGATCTTTGCCCGGTATTTGAGTCCCTGTTCCGTATCCCGGCAGGTAGCTTCATAACTTATGCTAAAGCCGGTCTTACCCTGCTTCACCTTCAAACCTTCGATGTGCGGTGCGTAGGTGCCCCAGTTCTTGTCGCGCAGCAGATACGCAATGCCTCGCAAGACCTCCACACCGCGATAACGTATGTAGCGTAACGCACCATTGTCGAGCATTGCGGTAATGGGGCCGGCCACCAGTTCGCGGCGTTTGCCGTCGGATACGTCCGTACCAAAAAGTTTGACGGCACGGCTTGCCTTCGTCTGGGCCATGGCCTTGTTCCTCCGGGTCAAATGACAGTTTCAGATTGCGGATCAAAAATGATGGCGCGGGTCATATCGATATCAATGCTGATTTTCTCCCCCGGTTTGCTCACGGCGTGAAACTCGAAGTCGGCCACAACCGTCTTGCCGCCCAGCGGAAAAGTGACATGAACGCGCGAGCCCGTCGGCTGTACCAGTTCGGTCGTCACTTTCAATTGTGCATGGCCGAGCATCGGTTTCTTGCCCGAAAGGGCAATGTGCTGGGGCCGTATTCCCAGGATTATGGCCTGGCCGTTCTTGCCGCCATGCTTGCGCGGCAATACCAGCTTGGTTCCATCGCTTAGCACTGCAGAACTGCCGGCCAGCGTTGCGGGAAGGAAGTTCATTTTGGGGCTGCCAAGAAACCCAGCAACGAATAGGCCAGCAGGGCGCTCAAAAAGGTCAAGCGGTGCACCCAACTGTTCGATCCGCCCGTCACGCAACAGCACAATGCGATCAGCCAGTGTCATGGCTTCAATCTGGTCATGGGTCACATAGATCATGGTGCGTTTGAGTTCCTGGTGCAGCCTTTTGATTTCAACCCGCATGTCATCACGCAATTGCGCATCCAGATTGCTCAGGGGTTCGTCAAACAGGAACAGTCTTGCGTCACGCACAATGGCTCGGCCAATGGCAACCCGCTGGCGCTGGCCACCCGAAAGTTCGCGTGGCAGCCGCTGGAGCAGAGCCCCAATACCGAGCATGTCCGCGGCCCGCTTCACACGGCTGTTGATTTCGGCCGGGGCAATTTTCCGCGCCCGCAAGCCAAAAGCGATATTCTCGAATACATTCATGTAGGGGTACAGCGCGTAATTCTGGAACACCATGGCGATGTCCCGGTCCCGGGGTCTGGCCCAGGTCACATCCTTATTGCCAATTTCAATAACGCCATCGCTGGCTTCCTCCAATCCGGCAATCGTGCGCAACAACGTTGACTTGCCACAACCGGATGGTCCCACCAGCACGGTGAATTCCCCCGAGGGCACCTCAAGGTCAATGCCCTTCACCGCGTGGAAAGCGCCGTAATATTTGTGAAGGCCGGTAATTTTCAAGTCTGACATGCTCTAACCTTTGACTGCGCCCATCGAAATGCCGCGAACCAGGTAGCGCTGCATCGTGGCCACTGCGAAGAATACGGGTATGGTGCCAAGCACCGACATGGCGGCAATTTTCGCCCAGAAGTTCGATTGCCCGCCAAAGTAATGGGTAACCTGCACGGTGTAGGTGGTAACCTCCGTGCGTGTCAGAACCAATGCAAACAGGAACTCGTTCCACGCGAATACGAAGGTAAACACGGCTGTAGCGAAAAGTCCTGAGCGCGCCATCGGCATCACGACCTTCCACAACACTTCCCAGCGTGAACAGCCGTCGACGAGCGCACTTTCTTCAAGCTCCAGCGGAATATCCTCAATGTACCCCCGCATCATCCAGATCACGTAAGGGAGGTTGAACGCGGTATAGAGCAGGATAAGCCCAAAGAACGTGTCAACCCAGCCAAAAAACACATAGAGCAGGAACACTGGAAACACGATTGCCACCGGCGGCATCATGCGTTGTGAAATGATCCATACCGCAAGATTTTCACCACCTGTCTTGAACCGCACCAGGCTGTAAGCTGCAATCGTGCCGAGGATCATCGCAAAAAACGTTGATGTCGTCGCCAGTATCAGGCTGTTCAGAACTGTCTGCGCATCTCCATCCTTGAACAATACAAAGTAGTTGGAAAATTGAATGCTCTTGGGATACCAAACCGGTGGAAATGCGAAGATCTCATCCGGCGTCTTGAACGAAATGATGAACAGCCAATAAACCGGGAATACAAAAACCAGTACCAACAGGCACGCCAGGACGTAGCGAAAGCCGAGCCGAACCTCCTTGCGCCGATGCAACGGAATATTTCTCATTTCGCCAACCCCATGCGCCTGACCGCCCACGTCACGACCACCGTCAGGATGATGATCACGAGAAATGCAATAGCCGCAGTGTAGCTGGTTTCAAACTGCTTGAAGCCCTGGGAATAGGCATAGACCGAGATGGTCTCGGTCATCGTACCGGGGCCACCGGCTGTCAGCGCCCAGATGATGTCAAATATGCGCACCAGATCAAGCCCGCGGATCAGTATGGCGATGGCCATGACCGGCCAGATGGCTGGCAGCACAATGCGCCAGAAGGTGCGGAAAAATCCGGCACCGTCGATTTCAGCTGCCTCAGTCTGCGATTTGTCGACATTTGATAGGGCCGCAAGCAGGATGAGGAACATGAATGGTGTCCACTGCCAGATTTCGCAGAAGATGATGGCTGGATACACGAGTTTGGGATTGATGGTCCACAGTGCCGTTACCGGATGGCCGGCAAACCAGCCCAAAACCTGGTTGATGGGGCCAAAGCGGTTGTCAAACAGCAGCCGCCATGTGGCGCCGGCAACGACGGGTGAAATAATTGTTGGCAACACCAGCAACGAAATGAAAATCTGCCGGCCCGGCATTTTCTCCAGAAATACATAGGCCATGGCAAGGCCTAACAGCAGTTCTACGGGCAGGGCGATGACGGTGATCAAAAGCGTATGCGCAAGGGCGGCCCAGAGGCGCTTGTCGCTGAACAGGTGAGCGTAATTGTAGAGCCCCGCGAACGAAGTGTCCGTGTCCATCATGTCAATGCGCATGAAGCTCACAACGAGCGAGTAGAATAGTGGAAACAGGCCGACAAGCAGCAGCAGGAAAATCGCCGGCGTCAGGAGCCAGTATCTGAAATTTCGGTCCGGATGGGCGTGAAGAGCGGTCGTGGCAGCCATGGGTCTTGATCCAGTCGGGAGAGAAGAGTGGTCCTGCCCGCTTTACCAGGCAGGACCATCATGATAGCCAAAACTACATCTTTGGATAGGCTCCTGACTTTGACGCCCAGTCGGCGTAGACCACCTTCTGCTTGTCAACGCCGATCTTTTCAGTGATGGCATCCCATTCGGCGGCGGCCGCATCCAGGATCGCCTTTGGATCTTCACCAGCCCACAGCTTGGAAACCGACTGGCGCAGCACTTCTTCGTACTTGTCGGTCTGCAGGAGTGACAGGTCAAGCAGGCCGTTATTGGCACCTGCCTGCAGGGCTGCCAGGTAATCCTTGGCTTCCGGCCAAAGTGCTGCATAGCCCGGATCGGTGAAATGGGAGTCACGGAACGGATCACGCAGCGCATAGGGAAGTTTCACGCGCTCAAGGCTGATCGCTTCGCTGTTCAACCATTGGATGAAGAGGTAGGCAGCTTCCTTGTTCTTGGAGGCAGATGAAACCGAGAGGCAGA
>JANMKJ010000387.1:0-2949 GCA_031371945.1 Rhodobiaceae bacterium | reverse complement strand
ACAGGTCCGGCACCTTGCCATAGCCGCGCAGATGCGGCAGCAGCAGCGCCTCAAGGCTTGGCGTATAGGCCCCGGTGTAAACCGTATTGACGAGATCACGGACAAAGCCCACGTCACCCATGGTGCCCGTCGTGCCATCGGTCCTGGTAAAGCTGCCCGTGGCATAGACCGGATTGCCGTTCACGTCCGGATAGGTGGCCCTGCTGAGCGGATTGGTATTGGTATCAGTGGTTTGGTGGGCCACATCGAGGCTTGCAATGCCAAGTTCGGCCAGTGTCTTGAGCTCGCCCGCCTCGGTCTTGCCGTTGCCATTGGCATCCTGCCACACCTTGACTTCGGCGAACTTCGCATCGCCGCATCCACGCGGCCATCGCCGTTGCTGTCGCAGGTGGCGAGTTGCTCAAAGCCTGCAACGTTTGAGGCGGGTACGGGGCTACCCGTCGCATCATCGAACACTGAGAAATTGCCGAACATCTCGTAGCCATCGTCGATCAGGCCGTTGAGGTTGTGGTCCACCACCAGGATGCCGTCGCCTGCATCCACCCAGCCGGTCTTCTCCTTGAACAGGTCGCCTGAGAAATCGAACGACGCGCCATCCGCCAGACCCAAAAGCCCCAGGCCATCACCGTCGAGGTTTGGAAGCCGCTTCCGCCCATTATAAAAACTGACAGAATCAAAAATTTGCCAAAGCAAAAGCCCGGTTCATCGCCGGGCTTTTTTCTTTGAAACTTATATCTGAGGACTATGCCTCTTCAATGCAGGCTGATGGCGACGAGTTCGTGCTCGGTTGCGCTTTCGGCGGCGGCTTCCCTGGTTCCCGAAATGGAAATGGGTGAGCCGTTGGCGTTGAACAGGCAGAAGAGCTTGGCATCGGGCGAGACCTGGGCCTGGGATCCTACCATGCGGATCACGTCGCGGCCTTCAACTTCGCGGATGTAGGACAAGGCGCCATTGCCGAGCTGGGCCAACTCTTCGACGCTTAACTGGATGTGCTTGTTCATTGTCTTACTCCTTAATCTCTATACGGCGTACCACGCTGTTTGGTTCCGGCCTTTTAAGGTTTATGACCAAAAGCCCGTTCACCAGTCTGGCATCGATGACATCCATGCCATCGGCCAGAACAAAGGCGCGGTGGAACTGACGCCCGGCAATGCCGCGGTGGAGGAAATCTTTCGCACTCTCGTCCTGGGTGCGGCCCCTGATGTTCAGTTGATTATCCTCGATAGTAATTTCAAGGTCATTTCTGCCAAAACCCGCTACCGCCACGGTGATGCGGAGGATTTCGCTGCCGTCTGTGGCCAGGCGTTCAATATTATAGGGTGGATAGGCTTCGCCTGCGGTCTTGCCGGCGCGTTCGAGCAGACGCTCGACATCGTCAAAGCCCAGCAACAGCGGTGAAGAAAAAACAGAAATCCGGCTCATGTAACCCTGGCCCTCGTTAAAGCGGCGCGTTTGACCCAGCCCTTCCGGCACTGCGTCTGCGAGGGTAATATGAGAATGCTAACATAATGTTTCAAGGGTGTGCCATGGATTGGCTGGAAAAGACGGTTTTGATCACCGGCGGGGCGGGTGGCATGGGCCTGGCAATTGCTGCGGAATTCGGCAATTCAGGCGCAAATGTAGCCATTGCCGACATAAACCCGGGCGGCATCCCGCCCGGTTATTTCGCCATATCCTGCGATATTTCGAAAGTCGAAGATTGTGCCGGAATGGTTGCCAAAACGATTGGGAAATTCGGACAATTGGATGTTTTGATCAATGCGGCCGGAGTTTGGGTGGAAGGCAGCAGCGCCGAAGCCACCGAAGCCCAGTGGGACCGGACCATCGACATCAATTTGAAGGGCACGTTTTTCGCCTGCCGCCACGCCATTCCCGAGCTCGCCAAGACCGAAGGGCAGATCATCAACATCGCATCGGATGCAGGCCTGATGGGAAGTGCGGGTGCCGCCATCTATTGTGCCTCAAAGGGTGGCGTGGTGCTTCTCACCAAGGCACTGGCGCTGGAACTTGCGCCGCAGGGCATTCGCGTCAATGCGGTTTGCCCCTGTGATGTTGACACGCCGATGCTGGATTTCCAGGCCGCAAATTTTGGCGGGGGCGACGCCCAAGGCTATCTCGAGAAGCTGCGCTCAATCTATCCGCAAGGCCCTCGCCAGCGCTTTGCCAAGGCCACGGAAATTGCGGCTTTTGTGTTCGCCATTGCATCACCAAAACTGGCACCGATCACGGGTGCGGCACTCGCCATCGATTTTGGAACCACGGCCGGACGTTGACGGTTCGCCACTTGCAAATGACGGCATTTTGGCGTCAATTGCCTCATGGCTTGATCAGCCGGTCAAAAAAATCAGGGAGTTATTAGATGATCAAGAAATTGCTTACGACAGCTGCATTGACAGCTATGATGGCGGTTGGCGCATTTGCCGCCGATGACAAGCCAGCGATCGTTTTTGATATTGGTGGCAAATTCGACAAGTCCTTCAACGAAAGCATGTTCAACGGTTCAGAAAAATTCAAGACTGAAACCGGAACGGCCTATGGCGAATTTGAAATCGCCAACGAAGCCCAGCGCGAGCAGGCGATCCGCAACTTCGCCGACCAGGGCTACAGCCCGATCATTGCGGCAGGATTTGCCCAGGCGGCAGCGGTTGAAAAAGTTGCCAAGGAATATCCCGACCTGAAGTTTGCCATCGTTGACATGGTTGTGGATTTGCCAAACGTGCAGTCCATCGTGTTCAAGGAGCAGGAAGGTTCCTATCTCGTCGGCATGATGGCGGGCATGGCATCGAAGACCGGCAAGGTCGGCTTTGTCGGTGGCATGGACATTCCGCTGATCCGCCGCTTCGGCTGCGGATACGTGCAGGGTGTGAAGGCTGCCAAGGCTGATGCCACCGTGTTCCAGAACATGACCGGTGACACGGGTGCTGCGTGGAACGATCCGGTGAAGGGTGG
>JANMKJ010000348.1:0-2034 GCA_031371945.1 Rhodobiaceae bacterium | reverse complement strand
GCCGAATGGGATTTCTGGATGGGCAAGGACATTCTCACGCAGATGCCCAAAGAGATGCATCCCTTCGTGCTAGGCGCCCAGAAGCATCTCAATGGCGCCAAGGATCGTGTCACGATGGTGAAGCCGGGAGACGACATCGTCGCCGGCATCCGCGTGCTTGAAACCACAGGGCTCACGCCGGGACATGTTTCCTTTGAAGTGGCGGGCGACGGGGGGCTTATCATCGTCGGCGATGCGATCGGCTTACCCATCATCTACTTCCCCCACCCGGAGTGGCACTTGGCCTTTGATGCAATCCACGAACTGGCCATTGCCAACCGCAAGAAGTTGCTGGACCGCGCCGCCACCGACAAGACGAAGCTCCTCGGTTTCCATTGGCCCTATCCGGGCGTCGGCCACGCCGAGAGGAAGGATGGCGCCTATCAATACGTGGCGGCGACGTAGCGCGCCTGGCATCACGCCGCGACGACGCGCCAATGAGTTCACGCCCTAGTTGGCAGGTGCGTAGGGTCCTGACTTGAGAACGGCCCAGTCCCAGTAGGTCAGCAGCACGCGGGCCTTGTTGAACGACATGGAGTCGAACACGTTCTTCAGTTCGTCGGAATCCCGGTCCCCTCGAATGATGCCGAAGTCGGAAGCCTTGAGAAGCTCCACAATCTCGCCGTAACGGGCGCGGTTGGTGCCGATGGCCTTGAACATGATGGTGAGAGGCTCGCCTTCGCGGTCGGAAACGATCCGCAGCGCACTTTCCAGATGAATGCCACCGATTTCCGCGAGCTTTTCCGCAGCCTCGGGCAGCTTGCCATCGATCAGCAGGGTGACGAACGCCTCAATGTCGTCGCGCTCGGCAAATTTGGGCTCGCTGGTACTTTCGCCACTCTGCATGGTTTGGGTGATTTTGAGGATCTTGGTCAGGGTCTCTGAATCCGTCAGGAACCGCGACAACAGGTAACGGCGGAGTTCGGCTGGAACGAACCAGAAGAGTTCAAAGGCTATTGGCGCTGGCAGGTCGGCACGGGTGGCAAGGGGTGCCAGAACCGCCGGGTTCCTGCGGGCATGGTCGGCCAGCAGGCTGAAGGCCGGATGCGAAATCGTGACCCCATTGTTGCGCACGAGGGTGAGAATGACCGACGTATCGTCGAACTGGATGAGCTGGTCACTGAGGGCTGCGGAAATGTGGCGGCGCCGCGCAATCAGGCGCAGCAGGCTGACCTGGCCTGTCGCAATCACCTTGGTCAAGACCTGATCGCTGATGTGGTTGCACAGTTCCAGCAGGGGTCCGGCGACTTCGATGCGCGGATCGTTGATCAACTTGGTGAGTAACAGGTGCGGCGGTGTTTCCATGACGGATACGCGTTCGACAATGGCCACCAGCGAGCGCAGCGGAATACGGGGCACGAGTTTCAAAAGCGCATCGGCGGCCAGGGCGCGCTCCTGCGGCAGGCCAGCACTTGGGCTCGACAGCATCATATCCAGCAATGAGCGGGCCAGTTCACCGGCATCATCATCGGTTTCAATGACTTTTATGTCACCGACATGGTCGTCAAGGTCGATCCTGGCGAAGGGGTCGTCCACGGCCTCAACCCGGCGGATCTTTGCCTTGGGTGTTGGGTACTGCTCGGAATAGATAATGGCGGGCACGACATCGCGTGCCTGCTCCGCTGCGGCTTCGGATTCGGCGGCGGCCATGGCAGCACATTCGGCCAGGAACGCGGTGCGGTCGGCAGAGGTCGGCGTCATGTAGATCGAGCGGGCTATTTCGCCGATGCCTTCAATTTCAACCCGTCTGGACGTTGGGATCGGGGCCCGCGCTGCAATTGTTGGTTCGGGTTCAGGTATTGCGACCACGTCCTCGATGACGGGGGGCTCTTCGTGAACCTCCTCGGGCGCTACTTCCACCGCTTCAGGAATTGGTTCAGGTTCAGGAAGTGGTGCCGCTGCCGCTACAATTTCCGGCTCTTCCATCTCAACGCGAACAGGTTCTTCGGCAGCGAGGGGCTCAGGCTCTTCAACAGCAATCAGCTCAGGCTCTTC
>JANMKJ010000068.1:0-2241 GCA_031371945.1 Rhodobiaceae bacterium | reverse complement strand
GCTGATGCGCTTGCGTGCTGCCAGTGTGCGCAGGCGAAGCGCATTGAGGCGAATGAAGCCTGCGGCGTCTTTCTGGTCGTAAGCCCCACGGTCATCCTCGAAAGTCACGAGGTCGTTCTTGTAGAGTGACTTCGCACTCTTGCGCCCACTGACAATCACATTGCCCTTGTAGAGCTTGAGGCGAACCGTGCCTTCGACGTGCTCCTGGGACTTGTCGACCATAGCCTGCAGCATTTCACGCTCGGGCGAATACCAGAAGCCGTAATAGACAAGTTCCGCGTAGCGCGGCATGAAACTGTCCTTGAGGTGGGCGGCTTCCCGGTCAAGCGTCAGGCTTTCCATCGCCCGGTGCGCAACGCTGAGGATCGTGCCGCCCGGCGTTTCATAAACCCCGCGCGACTTCATGCCAACGAAACGGTTTTCCACCAGGTCAAGCCGCCCGATGCCATTGTCGTGGCCAAGCTCGTTGAGCCTGGTGAACAGCTTTGCCGGTGACATGGCCTTGCCATCAATGGCAACAGGATCACCCTGCTTGAATTCAATTTCAATATAGGTCGCTTTGTCTGGCGCGTCTTCCGGCGCAATGGTGCGCTGATAAACGTAAGGCGGCGCTTCGACCCAGGGGTCTTCCAGCACTTTTCCTTCCGACGAGGAATGCAGCAGGTTGGCATCCACCGAAAATGGTGCATCGCCGCGCTTGTCCTTCGACACCGGAATTTGGTGGGCTTCGGCAAAATTGATGAGGTCGGTGCGGCTCTTGAATTCCCACTCGCGCCACGGTGCAATGATCTTGATGTCCGGGTTGAGCGCATAGGCGGTGAGCTCAAACCGCACTTGGTCATTGCCCTTGCCCGTGGCCCCGTGGGCAATGGCATCAGCACCGGTTTCCTTGGCGATCTCAATCAACCGCTTGGAAATAAGCGGCCGCGCAATTGACGTTCCCAAAAGATAAACACCTTCATACAGCGCATTGGCACGGAACATCGGGAACACGAAGTCACGGATGAACTCCTCGCGCACGTCTTCCACATAGATCTGCTTGATGCCCATGAGCTCGGCTTTCTTGCGCGCCGGCTCCAGTTCGCCGCCCTGCCCGAGGTCAGCGGTGAAGGTCACGACCTCGGCCCCATATTCGGTTTGCAGCCATTTGAGAATAATCGAGGTATCAAGCCCACCCGAATAGGCGAGAACAACTTTTTTGATTTGGCCGCGTTTGGTCATGATGTGGTGGTTTCCCCGTTTAACGATTTTGTCGAATGGCTGTATCTGGCGCTGCACCTATCACGGCTGCTCAGCTGGCCGCAACCCCGGCCTTGCTGCGCTCGCTCGCCCTGATTTTTTGGCTCTCGCTTTTCAACTGCCCGCAGGCCGCCATGATATCGCGGCCCCGTGGGGTGCGCACCGGCGAGGCATAACCTGCCTTGTTGAGGATTTCGGCGAAGACTTCGATCACGTCCCAGTCGGAACATTCATAGGCTGTACCCGGCCACGGATTGAACGGAATGAGGTTGACCTTGGCGGGCATGCCTTCCAGCAATTTGACCAGGCGCTTGGCATCAGCGACACTGTCATTGACCCCCTTGAGCATCACATATTCAAACGTGATGCGCTTGGCGTTGGACGCACCCGGATAGGCCCGGCACGCTGCAAGCAATTCGGCGATGGGATATTTCCTGTTGAGCGGCACCAGCTTGTTGCGGATTTCATCGGTGGTGCCATGCAGTGAAATGGCAAGGCCGGTGCCAATTTCTTCGCCTGCGCGGATGATTTCAGGTACCACGCCCGAGGTGGACAGGGTGATGCGCCGCTTCGACAGGGAAATTCCTTCACCATCGGCTACGATGTTGATGGCATTCCTGACGTTGTCGAAATTATACAAGGGCTCGCCCATGCCCATGAGCACCACGTTGGTAAGGTACCGGCCACTTTCGGGCGCATTTGGATAGGCCTCCATCTGGTGCGGCCATTCGTCCAGCTTGTCACGCGCCAGCATCACCTGGCCGACAATCTCATTGGCCGTCAGATTGCGCACAAGTTTCTGGGTTCCCGTATGGCAGAACGAGCACGTCAAGGTGCAGCCCACCTGGCTTGAGATGCACAGGGTTCCCCGGTCTTCCTCGGGAATGTAGACCATCTCGACTTCGTGCTGCTGGCCGCGCTCATCGGGCGCCAGCTTCAGCAGCCATTTGCGTGTGCCGTCATTCGACTTCTGCTCGGTGACCACATCGGGCCGCCCGATGG
>JANMKJ010000092.1:0-7999 GCA_031371945.1 Rhodobiaceae bacterium | reverse complement strand
ATGAACCGATGAGCACCAACTCTTTGGCTCCCGCCATTGCACTCGTATCTGCAAGCTGCTGAAGTTGTGTCGACTTCAGCGAGAGCGTTCCATAGTCTATTGCCGCTCCGAGACCGGCCAGCAAAATAGGTGTGGCCAAGGCACTCGCAACTGTAATACCACCCGCCGAAGACGACAGAAATCTCGCGAAAATATTACCGGGGAAAGAGCGAATACTCTTTTCGATTCTGGTTAGCGATTTTTGTGCCGCATGATACTCCATAGTTCTCACATTGCTTGCCGGTAGCTGAAGATTTCAATTGAAAACGCATCACAAAACTGTCCAAAGCAATCCAATCATCCTGTCATAAGCACTTTGTTTGAAGAATTTGCTCTCAAACTAGTTCAAATTTTACGGAATTAGGCTCATGAACCCGACAGCGCGACGTGCACTCGTGCCTCTACGCCAAGATCACTCCGCCGCAATACTGCCTTTCGAGACCAGGCCACCCGCATTCTCGATGAAGCTGATAACCTTGTCCAATCCTTCGCGTCGCAGGGTGTTGGCAAAGACATAGGGCTTGCCGCCCCTCACCTTCTGGGTATCACTTTCCATCACATCCAGCCTTGCATGCACGTAAGGTGCAAGATCGGTCTTGTTAATGATGAGAAGGTCGGAGCGGCTGATGGCAGGTCCACCTTTGCGCGGAATTTTTTCGCCCTGGCATACACTGATGACATAGAGCGTCACATCGGCAAGATCCGGTGAAAACGTGGCGGCTAGATTGTCCCCGCCCGACTCGATGAATATCACATCAAGTTCTGGATGGCGGGCATTCATATCAGCTATCGCCGAAAGATTGATCGACGCATCTTCGCGGATCGCCGTGTGTGGACAGCCTCCGGTTTCAACGCCCATGATGCGGTCTTCGGCCAAGGCCTGGACGCGGTTCAGGATCAACGCATCTTCCTTGGTGTAGATGTCGTTGGTAATGACCGCGACCGAATATCTGTCGCGCATCTCCTTGCACAGCATTTCGATGAGCGTGGTTTTACCCGAACCCACTGGCCCGCCAATGCCAACCCGCAATGGACCAGTGCCACTCATGACCGAAAGACCCGCGAATGCTGCGTTTCATGGCGCATCGCGGCAATGTCTGAGAGGAGTGTTGAACTTCCGAAATCGTCCAATGTCGCCGTCATGGCCCGATCTGCCGTTTCAACGATGCAAGGCATCAGGTCACCCATGATTTCAAGTCCTTTGGTTTGTCCCAGCGGCACCAGCCGCACCCCCACCCCGATGAGATTATTGGAAAACGCCTGCAAGAATGCAAGCAAGCCCTCACGTTTTTCTATTCCTGCTGCAGCACAGCTTGCTGCCATAACAACGGGATAGGTTTTATAGCTCATGATACTGCTTCCCGTGAGCGATGCAACGGCCCTGGCACAGGATTGGCCAATGTCGGATGTTTCCAGATACCGCTCACGGGATGCCGCAAATGCCAGCATCAGTTCGTCGACTTCGCGACGTAATTCTGTGTCCCCATGAAAAACTACTGAAAAGGCCACCGCGTCATTCCAGCCGGATCCGTGGGCGACCAGCGATGTGATCCAGCTGGAAAGATCATCGGCAGAAGTTACCCTGTCTTGGTCAATGGCCCATTCAAGACCATGGGAATAGGCAAAGCCGCCGACGGGAAATGCTGGCGACATGATCGCCAACAGGTGCAACAACTGCGCTGGTTCAGTGGTGATGGCCATAGGCACCTGAAACCGGTTGAAAGACCTCTTCAATGTTCCTGAGCGTCGCGTCGAGGCCAATGAGCATGGCGGAAATCACATGATCACGCCGGATAAGGATGCGGTCAGGCTCAATTTGCGCCTCAAGATGTCGGTTGCCAATTTGCCATGCCAGTTGCGTCAGGTGGGTTGCATCGCGCCCACGTATTTCCGTAAGTGGCTCTGGTAACGCCACAACCTTGATGATGCGTCCATCCTCAAGCACCAGGCCATCACCGTGTTGAAGCGCATGGGCCCGTTCCAGATCCAGCAGGAATTCCAGGCCACCATCACTTTTCATCGCAGCGCGCCTGCGATGCCTTGCCGTATGGTCCAGCGTGACGCAATCTATGGCCGAGGTGGATCCGGGTTCAACGCGTGTGGCCCGCAGCATGGTCAAAACAGGAAATAGCGCTGCGCCATGGGCAGCACTGTTGCAGGTTCACAGGTGAGCAGTTCGCCGTCGGCACGCACTTCGTAGGTTTCTGGGTTTACCTCAATGCGCGGCATTTCCCCATTGTGCACCATGGATGATTTCGAAATGGTGCCCCGCGTGTTGATGACTGCCACCAGGGTCTTGTCGACACCCAGTTTTTTCTCCAATCCATTTGCCAGTGAGGCGGCAGAAACGAACGTGAAAGTTGATCGTGCCATGGATTTTCCAAAGCTCGCAAACATCGGCCTGTAGTGAACTGGCTGCGGTGTCGGGATTGAAGCGTTGGGGTCGCCCATCGGTGCCGCCGCAATGGAGCCACCCAACAAGACAAGATCCGGCTTCACGCCAAAGAAGGCCGGTGACCACAACACAAGGTCGGCTTTCTTGCCCGCTTCGACCGATCCCACATGATGCGCAATGCCTTGGGCGATTGCCGGATTGATCGTGTATTTGGCGATATAGCGTTTCACCCGGAAGTTATCGTTTGCGCCTCTCTCATCAGAAAGCGCCCCCCGTTGCACCCGCATCTTGTGGGCTGTTTGCCAGGTGCGAATGATGACTTCGCCCACCCGCCCCATGGCCTGGCTGTCCGATGACATCATTGAAAACACCCCAAGGTCATGCAGGATATCCTCAGCCGCGATGGTTTCCTTACGGATGCGGCTTTCGGCAAAGGCGATATCTTCCGAAATCCGGGGATTGAGGTGGTGGCACACCATGAGCATGTCGAGGTGTTCGGCCACCGTATTCACCGTGTAGGGTCGTGTTGGGTTGGTAGACGATGGCAACACATTGGGAAGTCCGGCGATGCGGATGATGTCAGGCGCATGCCCACCGCCAGCACCCTCCGTATGGAAGGCATGAATGGTTCGACCCTTGAAGGCGGCAATTGTTGCTTCCACAAACCCGGATTCGTTCAGCGTGTCGGTATGCAATCCCACCTGCACGTCAAAGCGGTCGGCAACGGTAAGGCAACAATCGATTGTGGCGGGCGTGGTGCCCCAGTCCTCGTGTAACTTCAAACCACACGCTCCCGCCATGATCTGTTCTTCAAGTGCAGCAGGCAGGGCAGCATTGCCTTTTCCCATGAAACCTAGATTCATCGGAAACGAGTCTGCCGCCTCAATCATCCGCGCCAGATGCCATGCGCCCGGCGTGCATGTCGTGGCTTTGGTGCCGGTCGCAGGGCCTGTGCCGCCACCGATCATTGTGGTGATGCCGGAATTCAGTGCCTCGTCAATTTGCTGGGGCGCAATGAAATGAATATGTGCATCAATACCGCCGGCCGTGAGAATTTTTCCTTCACCGGCAATGATTTCAGTGCCAGGGCCAATAATTATCGTCACGCCGGATTGGGTATCCGGATTTCCCGCCTTGCCAATGGCGGCAATGCGACCATCCTTCAATCCAACGTCGGCTTTCACAATACCCCAGTGGTCGACAATCAACGCGTTGGTGATGACCGTGTCCACGGCACCAGCAGCCCGCGTCACCTGGCTCTGCCCCATGCCGTCTCGGATGACCTTGCCGCCGCCGAAGGTCACCTCCTCACCGTGGGACGTGAAATCTTTCTCAACCTCGATGAAAAGTTCCGTGTCAGCCAACCGGACCTTGTCGCCAACGGTAGGACCGAACATGGCAGCATAATTGGCGCGCGATTGTTTGGTGGCCATTATATGTCACCCATGATTTTCTGCTGGAAACCAAAGACCTTTCGTGCCCCGCCATAGGGCACGAGCGTTACATCGCGTCGCTGTCCCGGCTCAAAACGCACCGCTGTGCCCGATGGAATATCCAGCCTGTGCCCCCTTGCCTTGGCACGTTCAAAGCTGAGCGCCACATTGGTTTCAAAGAAATGATAGTGCGAGCCCACCTGGATTGGGCGGTCGCCCGTATTGGCAACTTCAAGTGTGAGGCGAACGGCTCCCACATTGATCTCTACATCGCCCGCAGCGGGAATGATTTCACCAGGAATCATTGCCATCTCTCCTCAGCGCACCGGATTGTGGACGGTTACAAGTTTGGTGCCGTCGGGAAAAGTGGCCTCAACCTGAATGTCATGGATCATCTCCGCCACCCCTTCCATCACCTGCGCGCGGGTAATGACGCGGGCACCAGCTTCCATCAAATCGGCAACACCGCGCCCGTCACGCGCTCCCTCAACAACGAAATCCGTGATCAGGGCAATGGCTTCTGGATAGTTTAGGACAACGCCGCGATCGAGCCTGCGCCGTGCAACCATGGCCGCCGTGGCAATCAGCAATTTATCCTTCTCACGCGGCGTAAGATGCATATTTTTTCCTCAAAAAGTCCAAACTTTAGGCAACTCCAGAGGTGCTGCAAGCAACCTTAAGGCTGGAATCAATGATTTTCGCAAACTATAGCCATCTCCCGCCAGCAGCCTTGCAATGAGCTTGCCATCCCAAGCACTAGCGCCACCATCCGCGCCAATTATTTTGCGCAAAGGCTCTACATAGCGTTCAGCATCGGAATTGATCATGACAATCATGGCCGCGGCTCCAGCCCCGTTCAATGCGGCAATCCCTCGTGTCCGTTGTGCATCAAGATGTATGTCATCGGCAAACACCAGTTGCCCACCCCTGTGAATGCGCCAGCGATCGCGAAATGAAAATTCAGTGAGGCTCTCGCCCATGGCCTTGCGGCCCAGAACCACACTCTCAACCGCGAGCAAAGTGGCATCTTCTCCAAGCTTGGCATCAAAACTGCGGGTAAGCCGTGCGCCATCGAACAGAATGGCTTCCTGTGGCAACCAGTAGAACTTCGCCCTTGCACCTACAGTGAGCCTCGTCGACACCTGCGTCTGGCTCCCCAGGGAGCGGTAGATTTTTTCCGCAGCCTGGGTTGTGACACAGAGATCACCAGCCGTTGCAACTTCGATGTCAATCCGGTCACCCCCTGCGAGGCCACCTGACGTGTTGATAAGTATTGCTTCAAGCGGAATACCTGCCGTTCGCGCTGGCATCCGGAGCTTGGCGCATCCTTCTTCCCGCAGGTGCTGGAGAGCGCCGTTCTCGCCAACTGCAATCCGCACCGAGCCATAGCTGCGCTGCAAATCCAGATCGACGGTGGGGGCAAACGTCATTCCTGCAGCTTCCGTGAGATTCCAGAAACTTTCAAGAACCTAAAACTTTTGATTGGCTTTAGTCATAAGAGCTACTATTTCCATAGACATGATTTCACAACGCGCGCGTTATGCATTCAAGGCCATCGTGGCACTTGCCCGTGCCAAGCCTGGCGTTGGCCTGCAAATTCGCCAGCTCTGCGAACAGGAAAAGCTCCCCCGCAAATTCCTCGAGCAAATTCTACTGTTGTTGAAGGCAGCCGGTTACATTTCCAGTCGCCGCGGTCGCGATGGTGGTTATGAACTGCTTAAGCCTGCCGATCTGATCTATATCGGTCCCATGCTTCGGGCGGTTGATGGTCCAATAGCACCGCTGAGCTGCCTTTCCCGCACGGCCTACCGGCGCTGCGTTGACTGCAAGGACGAGACCCATTGTGAGTTGCGCATTGCATTCGCCAATGCATATGCGGTTTATCTCGCGGCCCTCGAAACTACGACCCTGGCCCAGATCATGCGGCAATCGGATGAGATGCCTAACCCGTTGAATTCCTGAAGAAAGTACGATTTGTTCTTTTTAACGAACAAACCACTTGATTCTATACTAATTCCGTATAGTATTAGGTTATTGAGTTCAACCCAAGGAGTTCACCATGACGCTCAAGCTAATTCGCCGTACATTCGTTTCCGGAGTTGCAGCCCTAGCACTTGCAGCCAGCTTTTCACCCGCTCTTGCTGATGTAACCCTGCTCAACGTGTCCTACGATCCGACCCGTGAATTCTACAAGGAATTCAACGAAGCATTTACCGCTGATTACAAAGCCAAGACCGGTGAAACGGTGACTGTAAACCAGTCCCACGGTGGTTCGGGCAAGCAGGCGCGCGCCGTGATAGATGGCCTTGACGCAGATGTTGTGACACTGGCGCTGGCAGGAGACATCGACCAGATTGCCAAGGCGACCAAGAAGATTCCCGCCGACTGGGCCAAGTGCAACGCCAACAATTCATCACCCTATACGTCCACCATTGTGTTCATCGTTCGCAAGGGCAATCCCAAAGGCATCAAGGATTGGGGCGATTTGACCAGGGAAGGAACTGCCGTCATTACGCCTAATCCCAAAACCTCGGGCGGCGCGCGCTGGAACTACTTGGCCGGTTGGGCATGGGCCCTCAAGAACAATGGTGGCGATGAAGCGAAAGCCAAGGAATACATCGCAAACCTCTACAAGAATGTGCCAGTGCTTGATACCGGTGCCCGGGGCTCCACCACCACATTCGCCCAGCGCGGTCTGGGTGACGTATTGATTTCCTGGGAGAACGAAGCCTTCCTCGTACTCAAGGAATTTGGCGCTGACAATTTTGAAATTGTAGTGCCTTCACTTTCGATCAAGGCTGAACCTCCTGTTTCACTTGTTGATGAAAACACCAAGGCCAAGGGAACGACGAAGGAAGCTGAAGCCTACCTTGCCTTCCTTTATTCGCCAACGGGTCAGAAACTTGCAGCAAAGCATTTCTTCCGTCCATCCGACCCAACGGCGGCAGACCCTGCTGATCTCGCCCGCTTCCCGAAGCTAGAGCTCGTCACGATTGACGATACCTTTGGTGGCTGGGGCGAGGCCCAGAAAAAGCATTTTGGCGAAGGTGCACTGTTTGATCAGTTGTACAAGCCAAGCAACTAAACCGGAATGGCGCTTCTCCTCCCGCGCCTGCGTGAACCAAGTGTCATTCCCGGCTTCGGAATGGCCCTTGGCTTCACCATTTCTGCCCTAAGTCTTGTGGTGCTGATACCGCTTGCTGCACTTGCCTTGCGCGCCGCAAGTATCGGTCCGCAAGGATTTATTGCAATTGCAACTGATCCCCGGGTTGTAGGGGCGCTTCGCCTGTCATTTGGCGCAGCCCTGATTGCCGCACTGGTAAACACCGTATTTGGATTGCTGCTGGCTTGGGTGCTGGTACGCTACCGCTTTCCTGGCCGCCGACTCATCGATGCCGCCGTGGATTTGCCCTTTGCTCTTCCCACCGCCGTTGCCGGAATAGCCCTGGCTTCCATCTACGCACCCAATGGCTGGATCGGCTCGATTGCAGCTCAATTTGGTTTGAAGATTGCCTTCACGCCTCTGGGTGTGGTGCTGGCCCTCATTTTTATAGGCCTTCCCTTTGTCGTGCGGACCGTACAGCCCGTCCTGGAAGAATCCGCCCGCGACATCGAAGAAGCCGCCGCAACGCTGGGTGCCAGCAGGATGCGAACCGTCTTTCAGGTTATCTTGCCCCAGGTCTATCCGTCGCTAATTACTGGCTTCGCACTGGCTTTGGCGCGCGGTGTCGGAGAGTACGGCTCCGTCATTTTCATTGCTGGCAACATCCCAATGGTGTCAGAGATTGCACCACTCCTTATTGTCATCAAGCTTGAGGAGTTTGACTATACGGGCGCAACAGTTGTGGCGTTCATCATGTTGGCTGCATCATTTGCAATATTGTTCGTGCTCAATACGTTGCAGAGCTGGACCCGCAGGAGGCTGGGTGATGTCTGATACGAGCATGCCCATGAAATATCCTCGCAACGATGTTGCCACTGAAGGCCAGGGCGTACGAATACTGCTCATAACCATTGCCATCGGTTTTCTTGTGGCATTCCTGTTTATGCCACTGGTCATCGTGTTTGTAGAAGGTTTCCGTAACGGCATTCAGGAATTCCTGAATTCCTTTGCCGATCCTGACGCCGTTGC
>JANMKJ010000298.1:0-4313 GCA_031371945.1 Rhodobiaceae bacterium | reverse complement strand
CTTGAAGTCGAGCTTATCGGAGCTATAGCATCCATGGTCGAACTTGCTGAAACCAAAAGCAAAAACGCCGCCCACGGAGGGACGGCGTTTCCAACTGACTTGCGTCGTTCGGTAAAGGTGGTTGCGGGAGCCAGATTTGAACTGACGACCTTCAGGTTATGAGCCTGACGAGCTACCGGGCTGCTCCATCCCGCGTGAATGATGCAGGCGGTGTGTAGCAACCATATGGAGGCTTGGGAACCCCCATTCGAGGTTTATTTGCGAATTCGTCATAAATGGTGGAAATTGACCTTTTGATTCTTGGAATGATGGCATGGAATTGCTTACCCGCCCGAAAATCCTGATTGTCCTGCACCAGGAAACCTCCACGCCGGGACGCATTGGCATGATGTTGCAGGCCATGGGTTATGCGCTGGATATCCGCAGGCCGAGTCTGGGATGCGAATTGCCTGCGACGATGGCGGACCATGAGGGAGCTGTCATTTTTGGCGGTCCCATGAGCGCCAACGACAACGAGCCGTGGATTGCGCGGGAGATTGACTGGATTGGCGTTCCCCTCAGGGAACAGAAGCCGTTCCTTGGTGTGTGCCTGGGCGCACAAATGCTGTCGATGCATTTGGGTGGCAAGGTTGGGCCGCACCGGGAGGAGCGGGTGGAAATTGGATACTATCCCATACATCCGGTGAATGGCGGAGATGGCATCACGGATTGGCCGAAACAGGTTTACCAGTGGCACCGGGAAAGCCTGACACTGCCGGAGGGTGCCCAACTGTTTGCAACGGGTGACCATTTTGAAAACCAGGCCTATCGCTACGGTGCAGCGGCCTATGGCATCCAGTTTCATCCGGAAGTCACACGCCTGATGATGCACCGGTGGGTGGTGAAGGCGGCGCACCGGTTTTCCCTGCTCGATGCGCAGGAGGCGGTTGATCACCTCAACGGGAACCTGGCCCATGACGGCGCGGTGAAAAAATGGCTTTCACAATTCTTGGCGCGGTGGCTTACGCAGGGTATCAAAATGAAACAGAAATCACTGGAACTGGTCGAAGCGACACAGTAAATAAACTCGAAATTAAGCACTTTTCGCGCGTTTGGAAACCCTTTCGAAACTCTGTTGCCGCATACTGCACTCATGACACGGAGATCCTTCGCGGGGGTTGTGTCAGGGCCAGTCCGGGATAATGTAATGCGTACCTGGACTCCAATTGTTTACGGGGGGCTTCCTGTTGAAGCCTCCCGTTTCAATTTCAAGACGGCCTCGCCCGCAAAGGTGTTCTATAGCGCGCACCGATTCCCAAGCCACCCGGCGCTTCTCCAGTTCATCGATTGAAACAATCTGGAAATGCCATCAAGGGTTGAAATTTGGTGGTGAACGTGCTATGACGTTCGGGTTACTGCAATACGCCGACGGGGGAAAATATGTCGTACCTGATTGTAAAAATCGCCACTACAGCGGGAATCGCGTCGCGTGCGAGACCTCATGTGATTATCCGCGGTGGCGGAACCGGCGGAGGCGGCACAGGTGCCAGGCCAAAGCCGCCGGGCAGCAATTTTCCTGCTCCGGGTAGCGGTTCTGACGGTACGCCGCAAAAACCGACATAGGCAAGGCGCGGTGGATACTAGAAAGCGCGCCTGCCGGTTGGGTTTCAAAACAGCTTAATCAGCTTCGGGGGACGTGTTTTGAATCGTATTGCGACGGCGCGAACAATTTTCTCCACGCTGCGACTTCTGTTCGTGCGCGACAAATCACACACGTTGCTGCTGGTTCTGGTATTGCTCTCTGTTGGCCTGACCGCGGGATTTGCTGCACTTTTTCCAGTGCTTTTCTCGATCGGAATTGACGCCCTCAACGCGCCAGCGACAGGGGCCGCGAGCGGATTGCTTTACATTCAGGCATTTGCGATGGGGTTGATTGTTGTTGGCGTGATGGAACAGATTCAATGGCTGTCATATGGGCCACTGAATTTAAATCTTCAGAAACAACTCACGCTGCATGTGTTTTCACACGCGCTTTCAATCCCGTACGCGCGCCTGAAAAATCATACGACCCATGAGGTGGGCCGGATCATTGACCGGGGACTGGATGCGGTTCGTGACATCCTTTCAAATCTCACCTTCTTCATCATTCCGGCGGTTTTGGAGTTGGCTATCGCAGCGACGGTCATTGCCTACATGATCGATTTCTGGATTGCCGTGGTATTGCTGGTGGCACTCATTGTTTACGGTGTTCTCGCAACAGTTGCGGCGCGGAAGATCAGAAACACGACGGAAATCGCAATCAATTCCGGGGTGGCGGCCTGGAGTTTTGGGTTGGATGGTGTGGCCAACTCCGAACTCATTCAGCAGGCTAATATGGTGCAGGGATTTACCGACCAGCTGAACGCGAAGCTTGCCACCTACAACGCCACCTGGGTGGCAACGTTTCGGCAAAGGGCTTTCTTTGGGATATATCAGGCCCTGGTGTTTGGCACTGTGGTGCTGTTTGTTTTGTGGCGCGGCGCGTTGGATGCACAGGTGGGAGCCATCAGCATAGGTCAGCTTGTGCTGCTGAATGCTTATATCGTTCGCCTGCTACGACCTGTGGAAACAGTCGCGCGAGTTTACAAGGAAGTTCAGGTCTCGGCGGGGGAGGCGCAGTTACTCGCGGACTTCTTAGCATTACCTTCGCCAAACGTGGCAACGCTGCCTCTGGATTTCTTAAACGGATCGGGCTTTTCGTTAAGCTTTCACAACATATCGGTGGGTTTTGGCGATCAGGACATCCTGAAGTGTTTGTATTTTGACGTGAGAAAGCATGAAAGGATTTTTATCGTTGGACCATCGGGTGTTGGCAAATCGAGCCTCATCAAGATCATCTCCGCACTCAGGGTTTCGGAATCCGGACAGTACCTGATCAATGGCCTGAAAGTTGCCGATGAAAATGCCGCGGCCTTGCGCGAGCATATTGCAGTTGTCCAGCAGGATTGCCTGCTGTTTGACTGGAGCATCCGCGAGAATGTGGTTTTTGGAATTGACGCTCAAGCGTCGCAGGTTGATGCCGTGCTTTTGTCGCTGGGTTTAGCTGAGCTGGAAAAACGCCAGGCCGCCTGCGGCGATGCAACGGTGGGTGAGCACGGCTGCCGACTATCGGGTGGAGAAAAGCAGCGTATTTCCCTTGCTCGTGCCATCCTGAGAAAGCCACGCCTGCTTGTGCTTGATGAACCCACGGGAGCCTTGGACGACTTGAACTGGCAAAAAGGTCATAGCGGCCATTTCCGCTGCGGCAAAGTGCTGTACAACGGTGATTGTGACCCATGACATGGATCTCGTTGGCGCCAGCGACCGGGTGCTGTTTTTGGAAAACTCTGTCCAGTATCACTTTGCAACCCATGCAAAGCTGATTTCCAAGGTGCCGGCCTACATGCGTTTCATGAAAGCCGATAGGACCGCCATCGCGTAGGCAACCATGTACTGCAGGGTGTTTTAAAAAAGACAAAGCCGCGGTCCTCTTTTGAAGATCGCGGCCCATCTGGATTGGGGCTTGCAACTCAAAGCCTAGACTTCGAGGAGCACCCAACCCAGTTCCTGTCATCACCCGCCGCCGGTACATCCATGGTCGGCGGGGTCAGACGAGATTTGTTTTAGTCTGCCTTTTGCAGGCGGTCTGCTGAAGACTTGCCAGTGCGCTTGTCAACGGCAACTTCATAAGAAATCTTCTGGCCTTCATTGAGCGAGCTCATGCCGGCGCGTTCAACTGCACTGATGTGCACGAAAATGTCCGTGCCGCCAGAGTTTGGCTGAATGAATCCGAAGCCTTTTTGTGAATTGAACCACTTTACTGTACCTGTTTGCATAATTCTTCCTTTCAAGACGAAATGCTTTTTGTTGCGCACGTACACTATGCACGGCGCAACCTTGTCGATGTTTTGGAAATAAGGGGAGGGCTGAAGCACTTTGACTTGAAAAGCGCGAAGCCGAGCCAGTCGGCCGAAACTCGATAGGCGTCATATGGGCGCTTTGCGAACGAATTACAAGCCCTATTGGTTAATGCTTGTTAAGCCGGTGAGCGGGTGATGGTTTTGATGGGGCCGCGATGATGGTCGGACTTCTTGGCAATCTCGCGGTCCTGCGCCATGATCACGGCCTTGGCATGGTCGTCGCCATCAAATTCTGCAAGGTCGGTTGCGGCAACTTTCCGGCGCGAACTCCTGGTTCCGTCCTCATAGATCACATCGAAGAGAATGAAGCTATCGTCCACGCGCGGTTTTTTCTTGGCCATAATGTTTGTTCCTCTATCACCACTACCTGAGCAATTCCTGTTGCTGTGGCCGAGG
>JANMKJ010000075.1:0-3251 GCA_031371945.1 Rhodobiaceae bacterium | reverse complement strand
TATGCCGTTCCCGCCGGTGTTCGGCCCGCCCACCAGGTTGAACAACCCCTGTACGGCCGGGGCGAGTACGGTCAGCCCCCAGAACCCGTACACCACGCTCGGGATGGCGGCGAGCAGTTCGATCAGGAACATGCCCGCCCGCCGCGGCCACCCGCGGGCCACCTCGGACAGGAACGCGGCCGACGCCACCCCGAGCGGGACGCCGAGCAACATGGCGAGGCCGGACGTGACCAGGGTGCCGTACACGAACGCCAGCGAGCCGAACCGCTTCGGCCCGCCGCCGGGCGGGTCGGGCACCCACTCTTTACTGGTGAACAGGCCGTTCGACCCGGCCTGGGAGAGGGCCGGCCAGGACTGGACGAGGAGCACCCCGACGAGCGACACGACGGCCACGAGGACGCTCATCCCGGCGGCGCGGGTGGCGGCCTCGAACAGCCGTTCGATCAGGTGGGACTGGCGGCGGGCGGGGCACGTTTCCAGTCCTCATCATGTTGGTGGCGCCCATTATCGAGGGGCGCTCACCGGGCTTATGGCGCATACTGACTGCTGTTCTTGCTTTTGCCGGACTGGTTGTTGCCATTGGCCCAAGTTTCGGGGCACTTGATTTGCGGGGCGTGGGCCTTGCGGCGCTGGCCTCCCTCGGCGGAGTGGCGCAATTTTTTACCGGCAGGGCAATTTCACGATTCATGACACCTGCTGTCTTCGGCAGCCTGGTTCATCTCGTTATACTGCCTGCGGTTCTGCTCATTGCGTTGCAGGTTGGAAGTGGCCAGCTCGAAATGTTGCCAGGCGGTGGTGCCACAATTGCCGGATACTACTTCCTGATCGGCGTGGCAGCGGTTTATGTCGTGGCCTACATGCTGCAAATGCTTTCGCTGCGATTTGCGCCAGCATCGACCGTTGCCCCGTATTTCAATCTGGAACCAATTGTGACAACGGCCTGTGCCGGACTTTTGTTCGGGGAGCGTCTTACAATCAACCAATATGCCGGAGGCGGAATAGTTCTTGCCGCTCTTGTGATATCAAGCCTGCTGGCTTCCCGGGAAGTTAAGGCATGAACCAGTTTCCCATACCGGTTGCCATTATCACCGGTTTTCTTGGCTCCGGAAAAACCACGTTGCTCAACGCCCTGTTGAAGGATCACATGCTGGCTACGGCGGCTGTCATCATCAATGAGTTTGGTGACATATCACTTGACCACCTGCTGGTCGAAAGATCAGACGAAAACATTATCGAACTCGCTTCAGGATGCCTGTGCTGCACCATCCGCGGCGACCTCATCGATACCATTCATGACCTCCTGGGACGGCGCGACCGCGGCGAGGTGAAGGCCTTCGACCGGATCGTGATTGAAACCACGGGCCTTGCCGATCCTGCCCCCGTCTTGCATTCGGTCATGAGCGAGCCCCTGCTTTTGGATCGTTGCAGGCTTGAGGGCGTGATTACCGTTGTCGATGCGGTAAATGGCTGGGCAACACTGGATGCCCATGAGGAAGCCGTAAAGCAGGTATCGGTTGCGGACCGCATCGTGCTGACGAAGCTGGACCTGCTGTCTGGCCGGGACGGCGAAGACATGATGTTTGCCATCATTGCCCGCTTGCGCAAACTCAATCCGTCGGCCCGGCTGCTGACAACGCACCGTAATGAGGCAACGGCCCCGCGACTGTTCAACATGGGTCTCTACGACCCTGCAACCAAAACGGCGGATGTCCGGAAATGGCTCGCGACGGAGTCCTACGAAACAGCGGCCAAGCGGCATCGGCACCATCACCACGATGTATCACGACATGACGCGCATATCCGCTCTTTCAGCTTCACCGAGCAACAAGCCATCAGCCCTGCTGGCCTTGAACTCTTCATGGAGCTTCTGAAATCCTACCACGGGGCAAACATGTTGCGCATGAAGGCCATCGTGAAGGTGTCTGATGAGCCAGACAGGCCCATTGTGCTGCATGGCGTGCAGCACGTGTTTCACCCTCCGCTGCGACTGCCCCAATGGCCCGACGAGGATCATGCAACGCGCATGGTTTTCATTGTCAGGGACATAGAAAAGCCCATGATTGAAGGCTTGTTCAAGGCATTCACTGACCAGATCTCGGGTGGTGCCGATGCGTTTACAGACAAAACACTTTCTCTTAACAGGTGAATGATGAAACTTGATGTCTATGGATTGAAGAAGTGCACGACCTGCCAGAAGGCCCTGGCATGGCTTGACGACGCTGGCGTTGCCTATGCGTTTACCGATGTGAAAGAAGCGCCGCTTGACGCAAAGCAGGTGACAAAATGGTCCAAGGCCTTAGGCGGCTGGGAAAAGATGATAAACCGGGCGGGCTATACGTGGCGGGGATTGTCGGCTGCCGAAACGTCGAATCTCACGGAAGCCAAAGCCGTGGCATTGGCAGTTAAGCATCCCTCCCTCATCCGCAGGCCGTTGGTTGAATACAAGGATGGCACGGTGAGCGTGGGATTTTCAGAAAAGACGCGCGCCCTGTTCAAGCCCTGACCAGTGGCCTTGTCATGCAGGTGGGGCCGCCCTCACCTTTGCGGCAAATCTCATAACCCTTGATGACCTCAACCGTTACACCTGCGTCACGCATGCGTTTTTCAGTTTCGGGATTACCTTCCACCATCATGGCATGGCGGGGGCCAAGTGCCAAAACATTGCATCCCATCGTGTCAAACTCCTGCTCGGGCACGTGGATGAACCGGATGCCCCGCGATTCAAGGAATTCGACCAGGCGCACCGGCATGAGCGGCAAGTAGACGACGGCCAAATCACGATCCAGTGGACTGAGAACCGACATCAGGTGAAACACGTCCGACCTGCCCTTATAATGGGGCATGTCGAATGAGAGAACTTCAACATCGGAACCGGCAAGTCTTGCAAGCTGTTTGGCACCTTCCTGGTTGGTCCGATACCCGATGCCGGCAAGAAGTGTGTGGCGATCGATCCATACCAAATCGCCACCTTCGAGCAGTCCCGGCGGTGTGATGTCACCCGCTACCGGAAAACCCAAACTTTCCAGATAGGCCCCATTCACCTGGGGCTCCAGCCTGCGGGCGGGTTTTCCCATGTGAGGCCGCACGAGGCCGTTGGGCGTGATAATCAAGGCGTCATGGGTGTAGAGGGAATCGAGCGTGAGGCCAGGGCCCGCTGGAAGCTTGATAACTTCGGCACCGGTCTTGGCGAGCAACTCCTCAACTCGGGCATATTCAACTTCGGCCTCCTTAAAATTGGGCCGGGAATGGAA
>JANMKJ010000117.1:0-2869 GCA_031371945.1 Rhodobiaceae bacterium | reverse complement strand
AACCCGGATCACATCCACACCCTTGACGTGCCCCTGGGTGATGATTTTGGCGGCTTCTCCCGCCTTGCAGGTCAGCACGTAGCGGGCCTGGTCTTCGCCGAACAGCGCCTCGTGGTTCATGGCGTCCAGTTTGGCGCCAAGGCCTGAGGCGAGCGCCATTTCGATCACGGCAATTGCCAGTCCGCCGTCTGAAACGTCATGCACGGCGTTAACCTGGCCGTGGGATATCAGCGAGCGGACGAAATCGCCGTGCAGTTTTTCTTTGGCGAGGTCAACCGGCGGAGGTGCTCCTTCCTCACGGCCGAGTATTTCCCGGAGATAAATCGACTGGCCGAGATGGCTTCCGTGGCCACCCAACAGCAGAATGGCATCATCGGCAGCCTTGAAGGCCAGCGTGGTCATTTTACTCAAATCAGTAAGCAAGCCTACACCGCCGATGGCGGGCGTCGGCAAGATCGCCTGGCCATTGGTTTCGTTGTAAAGCGATACGTTGCCGGACACGACCGGATAGTCCAGCGCGCGGCAGGCCGCGTCAATGCCCTTCAGAGCGAATACGAGCTGCCCCATGATCTCCGGCTTTTCCGGATTGCCGAAATTGAGATTATCGGTAATCGCAATGGGTTCGGCACCCACGCACGTGAGGTTGCGCCAGCTTTCAGCCACCGCCTGCTTGCCACCTTCGAACGGGTCTGCTTCCACATAGCGCGGTGTCACATCGGTGGTGAGCGCTATGGCCTTGTTGGGCCCAACCCGCACCACGCCAGCATCGCCGCCTGGAATTTGCGCGCTGTTGGATTGGATGAGGTAGTCATATTGTTCCCACACCCAGCGCCTGGAGCACATGTCCGGCGAGCCGACAATTTTGAGAATGGCAGCCTTCAGGTCATTGGGGGCTGGAATGTTGGTGAGGAGGGGAAGCTTGGCGGGTTCAACCCATGGCCTGTCATATTCCGGTGCCTCGTCTCCCATTTGCTTGATCGGCAAATCGGCCTTCACTTCGCCCTCGTGCTTGATCACAAAGCGCAGCGTATCAGTCGTGTGGCCGATGATGGCAAAGTCGAGGCCCCACTTGTGGAAAATCGCTTCAGCCTGTTTTTCAAGCTCGGGCCGCAGCACCATGAGCATACGCTCCTGGCTTTCCGAAAGCATCATTTCATAGGCCGTCATGTTTTCTTCACGGCACGGCACGGCATCGAGATTGAGTTCGATGCCCAGATCACCCTTGGCACCCATTTCAACCGCCGAAGATGTAAGGCCAGCCGCCCCCATGTCCTGGATGGCGATCACCGCCCCCGATGCCATTAACTCGAGGCAGGCCTCCAGCAGGCATTTTTCGGTGAACGGATCGCCCACCTGAACCGTGGGGCGTTTCTCATCCGCGTTGTCGTCAAACTCGGCAGACGCCATCGTTGCCCCGTGAATGCCGTCACGGCCCGTCTTGGCACCAAGATAAACCACGGGCAGGCCCACGCCCTTGGCCTTGGAGTAGAATATCTTGTCCGCATCCGCCAGGCCAACTGCCATGGCATTCACCAGGATATTGCCATTATAACTCGCATGGAAATTCACTTCGCCGCCAACTGTCGGCACGCCAAAGGAATTGCCATAGCCACCGATGCCCGCCACCACGCCGGAAACCAGATGCCGGGTCTTGGGATGCTCAGGTGCACCGAACCGCAACGCGTTCAGTGACGCGATGGGTCGCGCCCCCATGGTGAACACATCACGCAGGATGCCGCCAACACCCGTGGCCGATCCCTGATAGGGCTCGATGAATGAGGGGTGGTTGTGGCTTTCCATCTTGAACACCACCGCCTGGCCGTCGCCGATGTCGACTACCCCGGCATTTTCACCCGGACCCTGGATCACCCGCGGCCCCTTGGTGGGCAGCGTCTTCAGCCATTTCTTCGACGATTTGTAGGAGCAATGCTCGTTCCACATGGCAGAGCAGATGCCAAGCTCCGTCATTGACGGTTCACGCCCGAGCAACTTCAGGAAGCGCTCATACTCGTCGGGCTTGAGCCCGTGTTGTTTGACAATGTCAGGGGTGATTTTGGCAGGCGTTGGCTGAGTCATGTTGCGGGCGGTTTAGCGCCAGTCGGCAGGATTCACAATATCAATTGACAGCCGAAAATTCAGGCAGCTTTCCGGGCAAATAGCTTAACTGCAATTTTCTGGCTGTTGAGGCGTGCCTGGGCCAAATCATAGGCCAACTGCAATCGCAGCCAATGCTCCGCTGAACTTCCGATAGCCTTTTCGAGCCTGATGGCCATCTCAGGCGTGATGATACTCTTGCCACTGGTGATATTGTAGAGCTGCTGGCGGGTAATACCCAAACCTGTTGCTGCCTCGGCAATAGTGAACCCCAGTTCTTCGATATCATCCCTCAATGCTAACCCCGGATGAGGAGGATTCTTCATAGCCATAGTACAGTTCCCCTAATGGTAGTCCACGAGATCGACGTCAAAAGCACTGCCGTCATTGAAACGAAAAATAATTCTCCAGTTGGAGCGAACGGTCACCGCATGGAATCCCTTGAACGCACCCTTCAAGGGATGAAGCCGAAAGCTAGGATGATTCAAGTCCTCCAGATCATTCGCGGAATCAAGATCAGCCAAAATAATGCTAATCCGATCCGCCATGTCCTGCGGTACCTTGCTTCTATCGTCTTTCATATAGAGCAGCTTCAACCCCTTATGATGAAATCCCCCGATCATTAAAATGAATGTAAACTGTAATTTTACAGTTGTCAACCGGAGAATTTTCGAAGGGGTGCTTAAATTGGGAGGGGGAGGCGTTTTCCCCTCCCGTTTCCAGGAGGGGAAAAACGGTTTGTCAGGCCGCCTGGCGGCCTTCAAATACCGGGCGG
>JANMKJ010000107.1:0-22360 GCA_031371945.1 Rhodobiaceae bacterium | reverse complement strand
CAGGCCGTTTTGGTTGCTAACTGGTTGCTAAGCCAATTTTTTCCGACAGTGAATTGAAGATAACCTATTGAAAAGATTGGTGGAGCCAGACGGAATCGAACCGACGACCTCTTGCATGCCATGCAAGCGCTCTCCCAACTGAGCTATGACCCCACAGGTCTTTTCAAAACCGGGCGGAACCTAGTTCCACCCGGACCAACAATCAAGGTTAAACTTCTTCTTCGCCTTCTTTGGCACCACCGGTGCCACCATCGAGGAGCCCGGTCACATCGCCGCCGTCCTCCTCCTCAACCACGAGGAACGTATCATCTTCTTCACCGTCGGCGGGCTCTGCGTCCTCGCCCAGGTCAACATCCTCGATGCCTGCGGTTTCATCGTCGTCCTTGCCGTCTTCCTCGACGTCCTCAAGGCTGATGAGTTCCACATCGGCGTTGTCGACTTCTTCCTCTTCAACCTTTTCCCGAGGCTTTGGCACGGGCGCTGCTGCACCTGGGTAATCGCCCTTGGATGGCAATATGGCTGCAGCCACGAAATTCGTGCTGCACTTGGGGCAAACGATAGGGTTCTTCAACAAGTCATAGAACCGCGCTGCGCATGATGGGCATGTCCGCTTGGTTCCGAGTTCAGCATTGACCACGGTTGGTCCTTTCGAGCTATATCAAGAGTGTGATTTGAGGCTCCATGCCACGGGTGACCAAGAATGTCAAAACCCAAGAATGCATATGGGGGTGACAGGCAAAATTAACCCGTGTATCCAAACCCTGAAATGACCGACGAGCAGCCCAAAACCATAGCCTTGATCTCGCGCAAAGCCTCATGCCTCAAGGGTCGCATCAAGGTGCCAGGCGACAAATCCATGTCGCACCGGGCGCTGATGTTTGGCGCCATTGCCATCGGCGAAACCACTATCAAGGGCCTTTTGGAGGCTGAAGACGTGGTGAACACGGCAAAGGCCATGGCCGCCCTGGGTGCCGGCACCTATCGCGATGACGAAGGTGTTTGGCATGTGCAGGGAGTGGGTGTTGCCGGACTGAAATCGCCAGAAAAACCCCTGGATTTTGGCAATTCCGGCACCGGTGTGCGCCTTGCCATGGGGTTGATGGCGACAACGCCTTTGGTGGCCCATTGCGTGGGCGATGCCTCCCTGTCGCGCCGTCCCATGGGACGGGTGACAATCCCGCTTGAGCAGATGGGGGTGCGGTTCGATATCGCCGAAGGCAACCGATTGCCGCTCACCATTCATGGGGCCAGGCATGCCGTACCCATGACCTACACCTTGCCAGTGGCCTCGGCCCAGGTGAAATCCGCCGTTCTGTTGGCGGGCCTCAACGCCCCGGGCAAAACCACAGTTATCGAGCCGGTTCTGACCCGCGACCACACGGAGCGCATGCTCACCGCTTTTGGGGCCAAGCTCAGCATTGAGAATGTTAACGGCGTGCGCCATGTCTCGATCGAGGGCCAGCACGAACTCAATGCCCAGAACCTTGATATTCCAGGTGACCCTTCGTCGGCGGCATTTCCTATGGTGGCGGCCCTGTTGACCGAGGGCTCTGACATTACCATTGAAAACATCATGCTCAACCCCACCCGTACCGGACTCATCACTACGCTGATGGAAATGGGCGGCAACATCACCATTGAAAACCGCCGGGTTTCCGGTGGCGAAGATGTGGGCGATCTTCGCATCAAGTCGTCTGACTTGCGGGGTGTACGGGTGCCGGCCGCACGCGCCCCCTCGATGATTGATGAGTACCCGATACTTGCCGTGGCGGCGTCCTTTGCTGAAGGTACCACCCGGATGGATGGACTGGAAGAATTGCGGGTCAAGGAAAGCGATCGCCTGGCCGCCGTGGAAGCAGGCCTCCAAGCGAATGGCGTGATGACCAACTCCGGCCCCGACTGGCTTGAGGTGTCGGGTGGTGGTGCGCCCGGCGGCGGCAAGGTGAAAACCCACATGGACCACCGCATTGCCATGTCGTTCCTTGTCATGGGACTGGCGTCGCGCATCCATACCAGTATTGATGATGGCCAAATCATTGCTACCAGCTTTCCCGACTTTACCGGGCTGATGAACGGACTGGGCGCGCGCATTTCAGAGCTTGATGCAAAATGATCATCGCCGTTGATGGTCCCGCTGCCGCCGGCAAGGGAACCATTGCCCGCGCCCTGGCCCAACACTATGCGTTTCATTTTTTGGATACGGGAACCCTGTATCGCCGGGTGGGACTTGCGCTTTTGAAGGCCAATCTCGACCCCCACGATGCCCGGGCTGCCACCGCTATTGCGCAGAGCCTGGACGACCGGAAATTTGATGACGCCGCATTGCGGACCGAGGACGTCGCGGCGGTTGCTTCAATCGTTGCCGTCATTCCAGACGTCAGGACCGCCCTGCTTGATTTTCAGCGGGAATTCGCAAGCCGCTCGCCGGGTGCGGTATTGGATGGCCGGGATATTGGCACTGTCGTTTGCCCGAAGGCAGAGGCCAAGCTTTTCATTACCGCCTCAGCAGAAGTGCGCGCCAAGCGCCGCCTGGCCGAGTTGGTGGCAGGTGGTTTTACGGGACAATTTGACGAGGTGTTGGCCGATATCAAACAGCGCGATGAGCGCGACAGGGCCCGCGCTTCTGCCCCCCTGGTTGCTGCTGCAGATGCCTATGTTATCGATACCAGCGACATGTCAGTCGCAATGGCCGTAGCCGCGGCTATTCAGGCTGTTGATCGGACTTTGGCCAGGTGATCAAAAACTGCCACACACAGATCACGAACAGGCCAATGGCGACCGTGATCCACAGGGGCTCGTGGGTTACAAATACTTCAAACACCGCCCAGCCCGCCAAAACGCACACCAGCACGATCCGGCGCCATAAAGGCTTGTAGAAGGGATGGTCGCGATCGATGATTTTCATGGGCATTTATTAAGGGTTTGGCACCCTGGAGTCGAGCCTCAATCCATGGGTTGCCCGTCGTTCCTGTTTGCGCTATAGGCAGCCCCGTTGGAGGTCGCCCCTTTTTGGATCGGGTGGCATGATCGGGGTGACGGACTTAGCCAAGTTCCTTCACCCTCAATTGTTTCAGAATCTTCGCACATTGCAATGCCTCCAGGCTGGGTGTTGATGCTGGAACTGCTTAACGTGGAAAATCCCTTTAACGGGCACACCCCACAAAAACCTTTAGGACTACCTGACACATGGCGAAATCCATCGCTTCCATGAACCCCACCCGCGAAGACTTTGAAGCCCTCCTGACCGAGAGCTATCTCGACAATCCAGCCACTGAAAACGTCGTCGTCAAAGGCCGCGTTGTGGCCATTGAAAATGATTTTGTAATTATCGATGTTGGTTTGAAGACCGAAGGCCGCGTGGCGCTGAAGGAATTTTCAGTGCCCGGCAAGGAGACCACCATCAAGGCCGGTGACACGGTTGAAGTTTATCTCGAGCGCATCGAAAACGCCCTGGGTGAAGCCGTACTGTCGCGCGACAAGGCCCGCCGCGAAGAAGCCTGGACCCGGCTTGAAGAAATGAGCACGAAGAATGAGCGCGTTGATGGCGTAATCTTCGGTCGCGTCAAGGGTGGTTTCACCCTTGATCTTGGCGGCGCTGTCGCATTCCTTCCCGGTTCGCAAGTTGACATTCGCCCCATCCGTGACGTGGGCCCGCTCATGCATGTGGCCCAGCCTTTCCAAATTTTGAAAATGGATCGCAGACGTGGCAATATTGTTGTCTCGCGCCGCGCCATCATGGAAGAGACCCGCGCTGAACAGCGTTCGGAACTGGTGCAGAACTTGGCCGAAGGACAGATTGTTGATGGCGTGGTGAAGAACATCACCGACTACGGCGCATTCGTTGACCTCGGTGGCATTGACGGATTGTTGCACGTCACCGACATTGCCTGGAAGCGTGTGAACCATCCATCTGATGTGTTGACCGTTGGTCAAACCATGAAGGTGCAGATTGTTCGCATCAATCCCGAAACCCAGCGCATTTCACTCGGCATGAAGCAGCTGGACAAGGATCCTTGGGAACTTGTGGCCGGCAAATATCCGATTGGTGCCAAGGTTCGCGGCAAGGTGACCAACATCACTGACTATGGTGCATTCATTGAACTTGAGGACGGCATAGAAGGACTGGTTCACGTTTCAGAAATGAGCTGGACCAAGAAGAACGTGCATCCCGGCAAGATTCTGTCAACGACGGAAGAAGTCGAAGTGCAGGTTCTGGAAATCGATAGCGCCAAGCGCCGTATTTCACTCGGCCTCAAGCAGGTCCAGGAAAATCCATGGGAAACCTTCACCTCGAAGTATCCCAACGGCACCATTGTTGAAGGCGAAATCAAGAACATCACCGAATTCGGCCTGTTCATTGGCCTCGATGGCGATGTTGACGGCATGGTTCACCTGTCCGACCTGGACTGGAAGCGTGCCGGCGAAGAAGCCATCAAGGACTTCAAGAAGGGTGACATGGTCAAGGCCATCGTGCTCGACGTCGACCGTGAGAAGGAACGCATCTCGCTTGGCATCAAGCAGCTCAGCGGCGACCAGCCGAAATCCGCGGGCGGCACAGCCAGTGGCGGCATCAAGAAGGGCGACACCGTCACCTGTGAAGTGGTGAAGGTTGAAGACGCAGGACTTGAAGTCAAGGTGGCAGGCTCGGATATGGCTGCCTACATCAAGCGCGGCGACCTTGCCCGTGACCGCTCCGAACAACGCACCGAGCGGTTTGCAGTTGGGGAAAAGTTCGATGCCAAGATCACGGTGTTCGATGCCAAGGCGCGCAAGATGAACGTCTCCATCAAGGCGCTCGAGATTTCCGACGAGAAGGAAGCCGTAGCGCAGTATGGTTCGTCAGACTCCGGTGCATCACTGGGCGACATTCTGGTGGCTGCTCTCAAGAAGAAAGACGCCGAAGGCAAGGAGTAACACTCCCCAGCTTTTCAAATAGAAAACTCCGTCCGGATGGGCTACATCCGGGCGGATTTTTCATATAGAGTGTGCGCCAACTGCGAGGAGGAATCATTGTCATTCAATCAGGCGGAATTGATCGTGGATCGCAGGCAGTTGAAACGCAGGTTGTGGCGCTGGCGCGTGTTTGCCGTGGTGGCGGCGTTAGTGGCCCTTGGGTCCATGCTGTGGACCGGGGGCGACTTCAAGAAATACTCCGACCATATCGCCCGGGTGCGCATTGACGGGTTAATCACCGGCGATCAGGCAACTCTCAATCTGCTTGATGACATTGCCAAATCTGACAAGGTAAAGGCACTCATTATCCGCATTGACAGCCCGGGTGGCACTACGGCTGGTTCAGAAGCGGTGTACGAGCAAATTCGCAAGATATCCAAGGACAAGCCCGTCGTTGCCGTGATGGACACGGTTGCCGCATCGGGTGGTTATATTACTGCCATTGCGAGCGACTATATCGTCGCACGCGGCAACACCATTACCGGTTCCATTGGCGTCATATTCTCTTTTCCGGAAGTCTCCAAGCTGCTCGAAACGCTTGGCATCCGCATGGAGGAAATCAAGTCTGGTGAGCTTAAGGCCGAACCCTCGCCCTACAAGCCCATGTCTGATCGGGTGCGCACCGTTTCAAACGAAATGGTGCAGGAATCATTTGCATGGTTTACCGGCCTCGTTGCCGAGCGCCGCCACCTGGCGCCGGAACGGGTTGCCGTACTGTCCGATGGCCGCGTCTATACCGGTCGCCAGGCCGTGGCTGCAAAGCTCATTGATGCCCTGGGCGGTGAGGACGTGGCGCTGCAATGGCTCGAGACTGACAGGAAAATCCCCAAGGACATGGGCGTGGTCAACTGGACCAACCCGGTCAACACCGACCCTTCGGGCCTGGGCTTTTCCATTGCCAATATTGTTCTCGAAACGCTGGGTTTTGACGGGTTGAAACGACAGGTTGAAAGCGCAAGGCTTGACGGACTGCTTGTGCTTTGGCACCCTCAGTTCTGACAGTTAAGAGAGATAGGCCAGAATCATGATCAAGTCGGAACTCGTGCAAAAGATTGCCGATGGCAATACCCATCTCTACCACCGCGACGTGGAGCGCATCGTCAACAAGATCCTCGATGAAATCATCCGTGCCATGCGCGATGGTGAACGGGTGGAACTGCGCGGTTTCGGGGCCTTTTCCGTCAAAGCCAGAAACGCCCGCACTGGCCGCAACCCGCGAACCGGCGGCGCGGTTGAGGTGACGCCAAAGAAGGTTCCATTTTTCAAGACAGGCAAGGAACTGCGCGCCCGGCTGAACGACGACACAAAATGATGCTGCGGCGTGTGCTTCGCTGGGTAATTGGTCTTCCCGTTGCAATAATCGTCATTTCCTTTGCCATTGCCAACCGCCAGTGGATCACGGTGTCGCTTGACCCGTTTTCAAAAGACGCACCCTTTGCTTCGCGTGATGTGCCACTTTGGTCGCTGTTTTTCTGCGGCATATTCTTTGGCCTGGTGGCAGGCTGGATCGCGTGTTGGGTGGCTCAGGGAAAATGGCGGCGGTCGGCGCGTGAAACGCGCCGTGAGTTGGTACAAACCCAGGCCGAAAGCAGTCAATTGCGCCGCGAAATTGTAACCGCCCCGGATGCCATGTTGTGAAAATTATTGCAGCGTCCGAGCTTGGGCGACTTGCGCCCTATTCGGCATTGATTGAATCATTACGGGAAGGATTCCGCGGGGCCATCGCTACACCCGTGCGCCACCACCATGAAACGTCTCACGTTTCTACGCTTCTCCTGATGCCCGCCTGGTCGGCTGACTACACGGGCCTGAAAACCGTCGTTGTTAAAACTGATAATGCGGCAATGGGGCTGCCAACCGTCCAGGCCAATTACCTCCTCATCGATAACGCCACGGGAGAGACGGTAGCCATGATGGACGGTACCGAACTTACCCGCAGGCGCACCGCTGCAGCATCCGCCCTTGCTGCAAGCTATCTGGCCCGTGCCGATGCCTCAACCCTTGTCCTGGTAGGCGCTGGGGCGCTTGGCGCACATTTCGTGAGGGCCCATGCGGCGGTTCGGTCGATCAAACGCGTGTTCATTTTCAACCGCTCGCTGCCCAAGGCCGTGGCGCTGTGCTCGGAGTTGGTGGCTGACGGGTTCGAGGTCTCCGCCATAACCGACCTGGAAAAAGCCGTGCGCACTGCTGATATCGTTTCGTGCATCACGACGTCCACCGTGCCTGTGGTGAAAGGCGCCTGGCTCAAGCCTGGAACCCATGTGGACCTGGCCGGTGCCTTCAAGCCCACCATGCGTGAAACCGACGGCGACGTGGTGGCCCGGGCCAGGGTCTATGTGGATACCCGCGAAGGAGCCTTATCCGAAGCCGGCGATTTGCTGCAGGCGCGCGACGAAGGCAAGTTCGACTTTGACAACGTGCAGGGTGATTTGTTTGAATTGTGCCGCCGTGAAGCAAAGGGCCGTCAAACCGCCGACGAAATAACACTTTTCAAGTCTTGCGGCACCGCCCTCGAAGACCTTGCTGCAGCCGAGATGGTGTATTTGCGCTCGTGAGATTTTGCGGCTAACGATGCGCCCATGAGCCAGTCCAATCCCATCTGTGTCGCCCTGGATACCACCGACCTCGAGCGTGCCACCACGCTGGCGAAAGTGCTTGCAAGTCATGTGGGCTACATGAAGGTGGGCATGGAGTTTTTCTATGCCCACGGGGCCAAGGGCTACGAGGCCGTGGCACGTGAAGGCCTGCCGATATTCCTTGACCTCAAACTGCATGACATTCCCAATACGGTGGCCGCGGGAATGAAGGCGCTCATGCAGCTCAATCCACGCCCGGCAATTGTCAATCTCCATGGTTCCGGCGGCCATGACATGATGAAAGCGGCAGCGGAAGCAGTGGGGGGCCGTGCCAAACTCATTGCCGTTACCATTCTTACCAGCCTTTCCAGCGCTGACATTTGGGCAGCGGGCTTTGATGCCGCACGCCAAACAAGTGAACATGCAACAAACCTGGCGCGCTTGGCAAAGTCAGCGGGCCTTGATGGCGTGGTGTGCAGCCCGCACGATCTGGCGGGCATACGCCAGGCGGTGGGCAAGGAATTTCTCACCGTGGTTCCCGGCATTCGTCCCGCCGAGGAAGCAGCCCATGACCAGAAGCGCATTGCAACACCGCAAGCTGCCCTGCAGGCCGGTGCTGATATCCTTGTGATCGGTCGCGCGATTACGAGTGCCGCCGACCCCGCAACGGCGGTCAAAAAAATACTGGATGGCATTCGCCATGGTTAGGGTAAAAATCTGCGGGCTATCGACGCCTGAATCGGTAGAGACGGCAATAGAAGCGGGTGCCAGCTTTGTCGGCTTTGTTTTCTATCCCAAAAGTCCGCGCAATGTTTCGCTTGAACTGGCCGCCACGCTGGCAAACCAGGCAAGAGGTCGTGCGAAAATTGTTGCCCTCATTGTTGACGCCCCGGATGCGGCAATCCAATCGATCAATGAAACGGTAGACCCAGACTTCTTCCAGGCCCACGGTGCGGAAACGCCTGAGCGGATAGCCGAAATTACCGCTTTGACCACAAAGCCCGTGATCAAGGCCATCAAGGTGGCGGATGCTTCCGATATTCTCATATCCGCCAGTTATCAGGGCAAGGCCGCCTTCATTCTCTTTGACGCCCACGCGCCGGAAACGCTAGTGAATGCCTTACCTGGTGGAAACGGCATCGCATTTGACTGGAAACTGGTGGCAAAATCCGAGGGCTTCATGCTGTCGGGCGGACTTCACCCTGAAAATGTGGCACGTGCGATCGAGGTCACCGGGGCGACCATGGTCGACGTCTCTTCGGGGGTAGAATCGTCCCCCGGAATCAAGGATTTGGGTCTCATTCGGAAATTCATTGAGCGGGCCAAGACTGCCCGCTAGACTTGTTTTGAAAGTGAGTTTTTATGACGATTTCGAAGCTTAACTCTTATCGCACCGGTCCTGACGAGAAGGGGCTGTTTGGAATCTACGGCGGCCGCTTCGTGGCAGAAACCTTGATGCCGCTGATCCTTGAACTTGAACAGGCCTACAAGGATGCCAAGGCCGATCCTTCGTTCCAGGCTGAACTTGATTCCTTTCTTGAGCACTATGTGGGAAGGCCCAGTCCCCTGTATTTCGCCGAGCGCCTGACCGAGCATTTAGGTGGTGCAAAAATCTATTTCAAACGCGATGAGCTCAACCATACCGGGGCTCACAAGATCAACAATGTCATGGGCCAAATCCTGCTGGCCCGCCGCATGGGCAAGAAGCGCATCATTGCCGAGACCGGCGCTGGCCAGCATGGTGTTGCCACCGCAACCGCCTGCGCCAGATTTGGCCTGGAATGCATCGTCTACATGGGCGAAGTCGATATTGAACGCCAGAAACCCAATGTGTTCCGCATGAAGTTGCTGGGTGCCAAGGTTGTTCCGGCCCTCTCGGGCTCGCGGACGCTGAAAGATGCGCTTAATGAAGCATTGCGCGACTGGGTCGCAAATGTTGAAGACACATTCTATTGCATCGGCACCGTCGCAGGGCCCCACCCCTATCCAGAAATGGTGCGTGATTTTCAGTGTGTCATTGGCAACGAAACCAAGCGCCAAATGCAGCAGCGCGAAGGCCGCTTGCCGGATTCCCTCGTGGCCGCCATCGGTGGCGGTTCCAACGCCATGGGGCTGTTTCACCCGTTCCTCGACGATGCAAGTGTTGACATCATCGGTGTTGAGGCCGCAGGCCTGGGGCTTCGTACCAAAAAGCACGCGGCCTCCATCACTGGCGGCAGGCCCGGCGTGCTGCACGGCAACCGCACTTACCTGTTGATGGATGATGACGGCCAGATCACTGAAGGCCATTCCATATCAGCGGGCCTGGATTACCCCGGCATCGGTCCTGAACATTCCTGGCTGCACGATATGAAGCGGGTGCAGTATGTGTCAGCCACCGACAAGGAAGCACTGGCGGCATTTCAACTTTGCTGCAAGCTTGAAGGCATCATTCCCGCACTGGAGCCATCCCACGCGCTGGCCCACGTCATCAAGATTGCGCCCGACCTGCCTCACGACCACCTGATGGTGATGAACATGTGTGGCCGGGGCGACAAGGACATCTTCACGGTGGCTGAGATACTTGGAGTGAAACTGTGAGTGACCGCATCGAAAAGCGCTTTGCTGCACTGAAGGCGGAAGGTCGTGCCGGGCTCGTAACCTTCGTGATCGCCGGAGACCCGGATTACGAAACTTCATTGAAAATCATCGAAGGGTTGCCAAATGCCGGTGCCGACATCATCGAATTCGGCATGCCCTTTACCGATCCCATGGCCGATGGACCTGCCATTCAGGCCGCGGGCCTCCGGTCTCTCCATGCCGGACACAGCATGAAGAAGACCTTGAAGCTGGTGAAGGCCTTCCGAGCCAAGGACAAGACCACGCCCGTCGTCCTGATGGGTTACTACAATCCCATCTACGTCTATGGCGTGGAGAAATTCCTGGTTGACGTGAAGTCAGCGGGGGTGGACGGCCTCATCGTCGTTGACCTGCCGCCGGAGGAAGATGATGAACTTTGCATTCCTGCCATGACAGCGGGCGTGAATTTCATCCGGCTTGCGACGCCCACGACCGATGACAGGCGCGCTCCTGCCGTGTTCAGGAACACCAGCGGATTTGTATACTATGTATCGGTTCTGGGAATCACAGGTACAAAGGCACCGGATCTCAAAAGTGTGGCCAGCAACGTCAATCGCTTGCGGGCCCACACAAGCCTTCCGATCGCCGTTGGCTTTGGTGTCAAAACCGCTGAGCAGGCCCGGAGCATAGCCGAGACCGCCGATGCCGTGGTGGTTGGTTCCGCCCTGGTTTCAGCTGTCAAAGACAGCCTTACTAAGGCCGGAAAGCCCACGTCTAAGACACCCAAGGCGGTGCATTCATTGGTGCGTGATATCGCCCGCGGCGTAAGGAGCTAATCGCGTGAACTGGATCAAGAATTTCGTCAGACCGAAAATAAACTCCATTCTGGGCGTCAAGCGCGATGTGCCCGAAAACATGTGGATCAAGGATCCTGAATCTGGCCAGATGGTGTTTTACCGCGATCTTGAAGCCAATCAGTTCGTGTTTCCAGGTTCCGGGCACCATCACCGCCTTGCGCCGAACCTTCGCCTCAAGAACATGTTCGACAACGGTGACTATGAAACTATCACGTTTCCGCAGGTGCCTCCCGATCCCCTGAAGTTCAGGGATGAACGCAAATACGCCGATCGCCTCAAGGAAGCCCGCCAAAAATCCGGCAGTGATGATGCAATTCATGCAGGCTTTGGCCAGATCGATGATCTTCCCATCGTCATCGCCATTCAGGATATGGGGTTCATAGCGGGTTCACTCGGTACGGCAGCCGGTGAAGCCATTATTACTGCCATGCGGCTCGCGGTCACCAAGCGGTGCCCATTTGTATTCTTCGTGGCATCAGGCGGGGCGCGCATGCAGGAAGGCATTCTCTCGCTCATGCAGATGCCTCGCACGACAGTGATGGTACAGGAGCTGCGGGCGCATAAGCTTCCTTACATCGTTGTCCTCACCAATCCCACCACCGGTGGCGTGACCGCATCCTATGCCATGCTGGGTGATTTCCACATTGCCGAACCCAAGGCGACAATCGGCTTTGCCGGTGCGCGCGTCATCGAGCAAACCATCCGCGAAAAGCTGCCGGAAGGCTTTCAACGTTCGGAATTCCTGCAGGAGCACGGCATGGTTGACCTTGTCGTACACCGCCACCAGATGCGTGAAACCGTGAGCCGCATTGCCCGCATCCTGATGAAGGCACCCGAACTGGCGTTGTCAAACTCCAGTGCGTTGGTTGCCGCAAGCGTCGAATAATATTTTGGCCCGTAGTGATGCAATACTGACCAGGTTGCTGGCGTTGCACCCCAAGATCATCGACCTCAGCCTGGATCGCATGAACCATATTCTGGGGCGCTTGGAAAACCCGCAAAACCGGCTTCCCCCAGTCATCCATGTGGCTGGCACCAATGGCAAGGGATCGACTGTTTCCTATATCCGCTCGATATTGGAAGCAGCCGGATTGAAAGTGCATTGCTATACCTCCCCACACCTGGTGAAATTTCACGAGCGTATTTATGTCGGAGGAAAACTCATTGGCGAGGAGGCCTTGTCCGCGCTGCTCGAAGAATGTGAGATTGCAAATGGTGCTGCGCCCATAACTTTTTTTGAAATTACCACCGCTGCCGCCTTTCTCGCCTTCTCGCGCCAACCGGCCGATTATCTCATTCTCGAGGTTGGACTTGGAGGCAGGCTGGATGCGACAAATGTTGTGGCAAAGCCCGCACTTTCCGTGATCACCGCGATTGATTATGATCACCAGCAGTATCTGGGTGACACGCTTACGGCCATTGCCCATGAAAAGGCAGGAATACTCAAACGTGGCGTGCCGGCAATCATCGGCAACCAGCCAGACGAAGCGCGCGCCGAAATCGAGCGGGTGGGCGCAATGCAGAGTTCACCACTCTTCATTGCCAATCAGGACTGGCAGTCCTTCGAGCAGCATGGGCGCTTGGTATTTCAGGATGACAGCGGGTTGTTGGATCTAAGCCTGCCGCAGCTCAAAGGTCCGCATCAGGTTGACAATGCAGGCAATGCCATCGCTGCCATTCGGCACCTGGCGGACCGCCGCATCAGCGATGCCCATATCGAGAGTGGCCTTAAGACTGTCGTGTGGCCGGCCCGCATGCAAAAGCTGGGAGCGGGTGTGCTTACAGGTATGATTCCCAGAGAGTCCGAACTGTGGCTGGATGGTGGACATAACCCTTCGGCTGGGCGTGTCATCGCGCGGGCTTTTTCCGATATTAATGACCGGCTGTCACGGCCGCTCGTTCTCATTTGGGGGATGCTCAATACAAAGGACGCAGGCCGATACATTGAATGTTTTGCAGGCCTCGCCCAGCGGGTCGTAACACTTACCATTCCCGACGAGCCTAATGCCCTTGCCGCAGACCAGTTGGCAGACATTGCCCGAAAGCATGGGCTTTCTGCGGAAACGTCGAGCTCCATCGAAAAAGCTTTGGCGCAGGCATCACTCATAACGCCTGCGCCAAGAATATTAATCTGTGGTTCGCTCTATCTTGCAGGCCATGTTCTCAGCATCCACGAAAACACGCCCATGTCAGGCGTGTCCGGGGCTGCGCGTCGTTAAAGTGATTGTTCGATCCACGACTGCAGCTGGCCCTTTGGCGCGGCGCCAACTTTGGTGGCCGCGACCGCACCGCCCTTGAATACCATGAGGGTGGGGATACCGCGCACCCCGTATTTGGAAGGCGTGTGGTTGTTCTCATCAATGTTGATTTTGACGATTTTCACCTTGGAGCCCAGCGAAGCTGCAATTTCTTCAAGGGCAGGGGCTATCATTTTGCAAGGCCCACACCATTCCGCCCAAAAATCCACTACGACGGGAACGTCGGATTTCAAAACGTCCTGGTCGAAAGAAGCATCGGAAACGGGAAGGGTGGCCATTGTGATTCTCCATAATTTTCAGTGTCGAGATAGAAGTAGGAAGGCTGGGGTGTGGGGTCAAGTATAACACACACTCATGTGATAGCTGCTATGCCGGAAATGGCTTTTTCCAGCGTTTGGTCAGGAATCCATGCCAATTGCCGCGCATTTGTCCAAAGAAGGGCAGTTTTGATCGATTTATCCGGGTATGCCTGTCGCAAGGCCATCGCATAGGCGGCTAATTGGACGACGTAGGGGTTGTCGTGAACCAATTCAGGCGGGACGTTCCAGTCAGTTTTGTAATCCAGAACCCAAATCTCGCTTTCGCGGATAACCAGTCGGTCCACTCGCCCCGTAAAGCGTTGCCCTCCTGGCAGGATTGCTCCCAAACTAACCTCCGCCTGGCTAGCAGGGCCAAAAAAGGCACTGTAATCCGGGTTTGAAATCAAACCAACGATTTCACTGGCCAGTGCTAAGTCCAGGTGGTTTTTCCGCAGCAGCCGTTGCGCCAGCCTGAGTGCATCTTCCGGCGTCATGCCCGGGATTTCCTGCAAAATCCTGTGAATGGTTCGGCCGCGACTGGCAGCCGTTGGTGATTTCAGCAGCGGACCCCTATCAGATAGACGCGTTGGCGACCAACTGGGTTTGATTGCGTCTGGGAAGGCGGGCGGGCGAGTCGTCCATTCCGGCAGGACAACGTCAGGCGCGGGATCACTTTGGCCTTTAGGTTGCCAAACTGGATCAGGTCCATAACGCCAAATCCCTTCATCCCCGTCTGCTTCGACATACCGCAGCAGACTTGTTCCTTCCGTGGGTTCCAGCAGTGAGCGTTTCACCATGTGGTACCAGCTTCCCTCGACAATTTCCCGCTCACCCTGGTAACCACAAAAATAGAGCTCGTCGCGGGCACGGGTCATGGCCACATAGAGTTGGCGGCGATACTCCTCCAGTCCCGTTTCCATTTTCTCGGATTTCCAACCGAGCAATCTTTCAGACTGGGTAAGCTTGGACAATCGCCACAAGGGAAGCCGGGCCTTGCCTGCACCGCGATCCAAAAACATCAGGCTGAAGGACTTCCGGTCATTGGGCAGGCCAGCCGTATCCGGCAGGATTACAATACTGGATTCCAGGCCTTTGGCGCCATGCACGGTCATCAACCTGACTTCACCGCCACCGCTTTCCATGTCACGTTTGATTTCTGGATCATCGCCCAAAAACCAATTGGCAAATCCACTGAGTGAAGTTGAATGCTGCTGTTCATAGGCCAGCGACGATTCCAGCAAACCATCCAAGGCATCGTCAGCCTCGCTGCCCAGCCGCGCCACAAAGGATTTGCGCGTTCTCAACAGGATTTGAGAAAAGAACTCATAGGGTCGCGCCCGTGCTGCCAGCTCAAGCCAATTCCTGAGCGATTCGTAGGCTGCAATTGCTGCAGCATCAGTTGATTGGGCCAGCCGTGACCAAAGCGATGCCTTGCCGCGCGCGTAGGCAAGCATGAATAACTGCTCTTCCGAAAAAGGAACGGGTACAAGAGGGCTTTTCAGTATGCATGCGAGCGAATGGTCATCAACCGGCAGCAACAGGAAACGCACCAGCGCCATCATGTCAAGTATGGCAATGTTTTTTGACAATCTGAGCCTGTCGGCACCGGCAACCGGTACGCCGAGCTGGCGCAGTTCACCAATCATGGCCGTAAACAGTGAACTGCGTGTGCGGAACAGAATCAATATGTCGCCTGGCTGAACTGCCCGCCCAAGTGCAGCAATATGGCGCTTGCCAATCCAGGATTTTATTTCGCGGGCAATCTTCCGTGCCAGAACCCTCTGCGGTGAGGTTGGGGGATTGCGGTCAACCGGCGCTTGCCATGGCTCTGGGTCAACCTTTTCGGAGGGCAGTATGAGGGGCCAGAGTTCAAACAGGCCAGGCTCGCCCCTGCGGATTGTTTCGTGATGCAAAATGCTTTGACCGTCACCATCAAGGCCAACCCGCGCCAGATTGCCTTGTGCAAACACCATATCGACAACATGAAGAATTTCGGCTGTGGTGCGATACGAAACGGTGAGATCGACATTGTGAAACGGCTGTTTCACACTTGCGATTTGCTTGCTGAACTTCGCCCGGGAGGTTTCGAAGGCGGTGGGATCGGCCCCTTGAAAGCTGTAAATCGACTGCTTTCGGTCGCCCACAACAAAAAGCGTTCGCTGTGCCGATGAATGCGTCCCGCTGCCGGCGAAAAATTCTTCAGTCAGCGCATCGATAATTTCCCACTGGGCCAGGCTGGTATCCTGCGCTTCATCTACGAGAACATGTTCAAAGCCCCGGTCAAGTTTGTAGCGAACCCACTGGGCCGCGTGCCGGTCATGAAGAAGGTCCCGGGTCCGCAGGATGAGGTCATCGAAATCATAAGCCCCGTGCAGCTGTTTGGTCGAATCAAAATGCGCGATCATGGCAAAGCACAACGCAAGGAGTGCGAGGGTTGCTTCGATGCGTTTAAGATCATCAATTTTCCTGATGATATCGGAGGCCCGTTGGTGTTCCTGGGCCAGCCAATTTCCAATAACTGGATTTGCCTCCGCAAAGGACGAGGTCACGATCGAGGATAAGCTGCGGTGCTTGTCCCCGTCGCCAGAAAAAAAATGGGCGCGGCTTGCTCTTTCCGCTTCGGCGGGACTGGTCTGCGTCAGCAAGGTCGCATAGAAAATTGCGGTCTTTTGATTGGTTTTCTGTGAGACCGAGAGTAGATCAATGGAATGTTTTGCAAACTCGCGGTCAAAGTCCAACAGCTGACTTTGAAGTGACTCGGTGTTTTCGTTGGGCGCAATCTGAAGCTGAGTTCTCAGTGCCGTTTCAATGGCTGCTGAAGTGCCGTACTGGATAAGGAGATCATGCAGGTCGCGTCGGTTTCTCAACATGTTCTCAAGCAAATCGTCAAAACCATCCGGCTGCACATGCCGGGACACGAGAGAAAAGGCATTTGCCAGGATGCTGCCGTCGTCGCGCTGGGATTCAGCGATAATTTTATCCCGCGACGCTGCAAGGAACGCCTTGGTCTGTCCTTCGTCGAGCACCACAAAGCCGGGTGCGATGCCGGCCTCGATGGGAAACAGCTGGAGAATGCGCTCACAAAAGGCGTGAATGGTCTGGATCTTGAAACCGCCCGGTGTTTCCAAGGCGGTCGTAAAGAGACGGCGCGCCCGGGAAAGAACGGGAGGGCTGAAATCATCGCAGCCCATGCCTTGGAGCTGCACTGTCAGGTCCGCGTCGCTGAGGCCTACCCAATCACCCAATCTCTCATGGACACGCGCTGCCATTTCCGCCGCAGCGGCCTTTGTATAGGTGATGCAAAGGATGGTTGAAGGGTCTACGCCCTCCAGCATGATCCTGATGACCCTGTCAACGAGGACATGGGTTTTGCCAGAGCCCGCATTGGCCCCGACCCAGGCTGAGGCGGCAGGACTTGAGGCCTGACGCTGGCTCGCTGTGGCGCTACTGGCTTTGATCATGGTGCGTCTCCTGCCAGTATCCACTCCCAGTAGCGTGAGAGATGATCAAATTCGGACACGTCGTCTTCCCGCTGCATGCCATAGCGCGGCAGGTAGGCCTGGTTTTCATCCTGATATTTCATAAGGAGAGCAACCAGGCTTGCCAGATGCTTGCGCGCTTCTTGCATCGCATCGATTTCAACATTCCTGATCTCGCCCGCCGGGGTGCCACCCGAGATCCGCACGTAAGTGAGTTGGCGGGTCTCATGACGGCCTAGCCCTTTGAAGGCGCCCTGCTCCAGCATGGCAGCCTGCAAGGTGAGTTGTGGCGAAAAACCTGCACTTACGGCCTTGGTGCTGGGTGGACTGCCGGATTTGAAATCGATGATGTGCGCAGTTGCATCTCCAAGAATGTCGATGCGGTCAGCTCGAGCACTCAAGTGGAATTTGGTGTCCCCCAGATTCAGCTCAAGAACACCGTCAACCTCTGCCACAACGTTCATGGCATCGCCTCGCAGGCTCTCCTCATTTTCGACGATCCAGTGAGAGATGCGCCTGAACCTCGCCCACCAGAATCCCGATATTTCCGGTGTATCGCCGTAGGGTTCAAAGTGCTTTCGCCCCAGTTCAAGCATTTTTCCAATTGCGTCATCCGGCAGATTTCCGGGATGTTGAGTAAAAAAGTCACCGATCGCGGCGTGATAGAGCGTGCCGCGCAAGGCTACACTGGGTGTGGCGGAGGAGTCGACCAGAGGTTCAAGCCCCAATACAAATTGCGCATATATGGCGTAAGGATCACGGACCAATTTTTCGATCCGCGTGACACTCAGCCTCTTTGGCCGCGCTGCCACAGGAGGCGTAGGTCGTGGAATTTGCAAAGGCACCGTCCTGGAGACCGCATCAAGTGCTGCGGCCCATTCCAACCAGGGTTCAGAATACAATTGTTCTGGACCCAGCCCTACCGCCTTCATGACCGTCTGCAGGCGCAGCATCCAGCGGGAAGGGATGGCAGGCGTCATGCCATCGCGGCGCGAATAGGTAAGATACACATGTCTGCAACCGAAAGCCTGCACGAAGTCATGGGACGTCTGGCCAATTTGGCGTTCAGGCTGCGGCATTTCAAACAGGTCACGCATGGGCCGGTTGAGCCACGGACCGGCATCGGGCTGACGGGGCCATTTGCCCTCATTCAATCCACCCAGAATGACCGTATCCGGACTCATAAGACGAGCTTCAAGCAGACCCAGGATCGATAGTCGCGTGCCACTCGCGGCGGGTTTGCGAAACGCCACTGAATTGAGCTGGTGACGGATAGCCGTTGCCGCTCGATTGAAATCACAGGGTGGAAAGCGATGGCTTTCCTGCTGCAGGGCCAACAAGAGCGTCTCCAGGGCTAATGATTCTTCTCCCGCCCAAAACAATGCGCCACCAATATCTGTGGCAACCTTGATCAGGCGATCGAGATGCCGTGGAAATACTTCGGTTCCCCCTCCTGCAAGTGGCTTCAGGCAGTCAACAATTCTTGGCACAGCCTCTGCCATATCGCCCCAGTCGCCATCGGAAAGATTTGCGACCAGTGAATGCGCGCGGGTTTTTCCGCGATTTGCCATGGCGCGATCAAAAGCATGGGTGAAGCCTGAAAGACCCACGCCCATGGGCTGGCCACGAAACAGCACGAGGTCAAGGTTCTGCGAGATGTGCCGGAATTGCTGTGGTTCGAGACCGAAATTTGACATGGGATGGGCAAACAGGGCACCGAGCGACGTTGCGCTGAAATCGCTGGCGACCGTATCCATGAGCAAGGCAAGTAGCGAAGCTGCACCAAATCGTAACAGTGGTTCACCGGCCGAATCGTCAACCTCAACGTTCCAGCGTAACAGGGCGGATTTGACCCTGCGGGCCAGATCACGGTCCGGCGTGACAAGCGCAATCTCACCTGTTGACCGCTCGAGTTCCTGGCGCATGAGAAGGGCAATGACTGAAGCCTCTTGGTTTTTGTCCCGCGCCACCAACAATGAAACGTTGGCAAGACCACTTTTTACTCTCTGCTTTTGGCCATGCAGGGCGTATTGCCATTTGTCAGACACATCGGATGGGCGCATCAATTCACTGGCGACCCAGGCGCGGTTACCGGCGTTGTTGCCGAGAACGGATACTTGCCCCCGCTCCAGTCCCAAATGTTCGACCAACTGTTTCAAGGCGTGTTGCGGGTGTTGGAGTGAAACGTTGGACCAACTCTCGTCATCCATGTCCTGGTCAAGCCCCGGCAGGATGACGGCCCCATTTTCAAGCTTTGATATGGCCATCAACAGTTCGCGCGTGGCAGGAATTGTACCCGTTGAACCCGCCGCGATGACGGGACCCTTGGGTGGGTGGTCACGCAACCGCTGCACCTCGAGGCGAATGAGTGCACTCCGTCTCTGGTTAGCACCAATCATTCCATCAGCATGCAGTTTGGCAGCCAAATCAATGCGGATAAGACCCAGCAATCCGAGAATGGCTTCACGGTGGCCTGCAAGGTCGATGAAATAGGCGTCGGGCAACCGGTCGAGGGTAACCTCTTCAGTTTCGAGGCTGTCGATCAGCTCTGCCAGGCTGATGGCAAGGGACTGGGCCTGCTGCGGTGAGTTGGAAATTTCCCGCGCCAACTGAAGGTGGGGATTTTCGCTAATCCATTTATCGATGAGCGCAATGATCAGGAATTGCCGGCCCATCGATGATATTGCATCCGGCAAACGGCTGTCTGCACCTTCCATTTCAAGATCGTCTTCATCCACATCGCCAATTGGGCGGATAGTTGGCAGCACAAGTCCATTTAATTTGCTTTGCGCCAACAACTTGAACTGCAGCTCACGCGCGGCGCGGCGCGTGGGAACCAGGACCAGAAGCTCGCCAAGATTTGGTTCGGAGTTTCCGACTGGAAATCCTTTCAGGATTTCGGTGGCAAGAGTGTCAAGAAACGATGCGTCGCAGGCAATTGAAAAGACATGGGGGCGGTCCTTGTCCATCACTCACGTTTTCGCAAGCTGTGCTTCTGCGAGCCGCAGCCCCTCGGGCGTTCCCACATGCAGCCAAACCCCGTCATGGGATATTCCGTGGAGGCGGCGTAGGCCTATGGCCTTGTCCCACAAGACATTCATTGAAAATTTTCCAGCCGGACAATCCTTAAAAAGGCGGGGGTGAACCAGGTACGCTCCAATATAGGCCAGGGCTCCGCCACCTCTTTGCCGGATGATACGCCCATCGGTGGCCAATAGAAAATCCCCGGCGCCATCATAGCCTACGGTCTTCTCCACCGGGCATAGCAACAGAAGGCAGTCCATTTTCGCATCATTCCAGGCGGCTATCAATCGCTGCAAAGCTGGTTTTTGGCCATCAATCCAGAAACTGTCACTGTTCAGTACAAAAAACGGGTCACTGCCAAGCAAGGCAAGCGCTTTTGCTATACCGCCGCCCGTGTCCAGCACTTCGGCACGCTCATCCGAAATGACGATCTTCGGAGCTGGCTGTTGTTCAGCCCAGGAGACAATTTGGTCGGCCAGGTAATGGGCATTTACAACGATGTCTTGGACGCCCGCATGCCGCAAGTGGTCCAGTCCATAGTCGATCAGGGGCTTCCCCGAAACCTGGATGAGGGGTTTTGGCGTGGCGTCGGTCAGCGGACGCATGCGCAATCCGAGGCCTGCCGCAAGCATCATGGCATGGTGGCCAATTCGCGGCTCAGGATATGGGTAGGTTTTGGTCATGCCATTCCTTGAGTTCGGCCAATGCCGGATGGGTAATGTTTCGGGCGAGATAACGTGACACGCGCGGCATATGCTTGAGATAGGCAGGCTTGCCGTCACGCTTGAACAGGCGGGCAAATATTCCGAGTATCTTGGTTGCCCGCTGCGCACCGAGAATGGCAAAGTCCCGTTCGAAATCGCTTCTGTCGAAATTCTTCGAGGGCTCCCTCAATCCGCAATAGTAGTTGAATAGTTCATCTGCAAATTGAAAATCCACATCTACCCGGGCGTCCTGCAACAGCGATACGAGATCATAGGCGGGATACCCCATCACGCAGTCCTGCGTATCAATGAGTCCAACCCGGCGAATGCCTGTTCGCTCCGGCAGCCACATCAGATTGGGTGAATGAAAGTCGCGCAAGGTCCACACCCTGTGATCGGTTGCCAATCGGGAAATCAGGTTGGTCCAAATATTTGCCAGTATTGTGCAGGTCTCATTCGTGGGGTTTGTGCCATTTACATGGGGCCAGTACCACGTTGGCAACAGGTCAACTTCAATCAGGAGTGCGGGTAGATCATAGTCTGCAACACGATGCTGGCCCCCGCCACGGACAGGAACCCGGTCTGGCCATTGGCGGTTTGCCATATCAGCCAACACCTCTACCGCAGCCATCATGGGTTCACGCATACCGTCGCCGCGCGCCATCATGCGGCCGAAAACGGTGGTGCCAAGGGGCTCAATTAGTGCCAGACCCGTATCGCGATCCACATCGTAGATTTCCGGAGCACTGAAGCCGAGCTTGAACAGAAAGTCATTGATGCCAACCACGGCGTTGATACTTTCCGCCAGATGCGCAATGGTGCTGTAGGGTTTATTGTCTTTGACAATTGGCCCGTCGGGTCGTTTCGGCATGTCCATCAGAATGGCGTTAGATGCGTTTTGTGTAATAGCCTCATAGCGGCGCGAAGATGCATCTCCCTCAAGAAAGGACCGAACGCCGCCGCTGAACTTCGAGGTCGCGATAAAAGCGTTGATTGCAGCATTGCGCGCCAGCAATTCGTTCCAACTTCCCACTGCTGTAATATTGAGAACCCGCGTTTGGCCACTGCCAGAAAAATTGATGCTGAGGCAATCAACAGACATGTTCTTGGGAAATCGATCTGGCCATTCCACCAGGAGAACATGGTCAACCAGCAGCTCATCAAGCCCCAACTCGTCGACTTCCGCGTTCGATTGCAACCGATAGAGATCGATGTGGCCTACAGGCACCCGGGTTTGGTCATAGGATTGCACAATCGAGAATGTAGGGCTTGGAATGTCAAATTCTTCCGCATTCCCGGCAAGTGCGCGGATGAAGGCGCGTGCAAAGGTGGATTTGCCTGAGCCTAAATCGCCGGAGAGAAGGATACACTGTCCTGGCCTTGCCCATAGTGAGAGCTCCTGTGCCAACTGCTCAGTTGATTGGGGCGAAGCTGAGTGATGTTCCATATTCATGACACTTGGCACTACGCAACTCTGGGGCTTTTCTGCTTGTCACCTTGAGGGTATTTTGATGGCCCTTCGATCGGAAAGGTACAAACAACAGTTGTGCCATGATTGAGCCTGGAAACCAACGAAACCTTGCCACCGTGCAATTCGGTGAAACTCTTGACGATGGAAAGCCCCAGGCCTGGTCCCCTGTGGCTACCCGGC
>JANMKJ010000100.1:0-10492 GCA_031371945.1 Rhodobiaceae bacterium | reverse complement strand
GACTATCTGCCGTAAGGCCGGTGACCAGCAATGCCCCCACCGCTTCAGAAACTGAAGCATCGCTACCAAGGAGTTTTGCCAGCGTCATGGTCATGGCTGCTCAGCCGTCCTTTGCTGGTGTTTTGGCAAGCTTGGCCAGTTTCTCCAGATCTTTTTCAGTGAATTTCGGAATGACACCAAGCAAGGGCGCAATGCGCTCAATGATCTTGCCCGCCGTCGGCACCGCATTCCAGCCCGCCGTGGCAAAGCCATAGGTTTCCGGCGAGGCTTTGGGCTCGTCCAGCATCACGATAATCGCATAGCGCGGGTTATCCATCGGGAAGGCACCAATGAATGAATTCAGAAGTTTTTCCTTCGAGTAGCGTCCGCCCACCACCTTTTCGGCCGTGCCGGTTTTGCCGCCAACCCGGTAGCCCAGCACGTCGGCCTTGCTGGCAGTTCCTTCTTCAACATTGAGCCTGAACAGGTAACGCATCTTCTCCGATGTTTCGGGCTTGACAATGCGCTTGGCCAAAACATCCGCTTCGACCACATCCCGTTGCAGGAATGTTGGCTGTGTCATGATGCCGTTGTTGAGAAGTCCTCCGATCACCGAAATACCCTGAAGCGGCTGCACGGCAAAACCATGGCCAAAAGCGGCAGTTGCTGTGGCAAGCTTGCTCCAGTGCCTGGGCAACAGCGGCTTTGCGCTCTCGGGAACTTCTGTCGTCAAGCGATCAAACAGCCCGACCCGACGCAGGAATTCCTGGTGTCCTTCCATGCCGACATCCAGTGCCATTTTTGCAGAGCCGATATTGGAAGAAAATTTGAAAATTTCAGGCACGGTCAGCACCCGGCGCTCGGCATGATAGTCGTTGATGCGTGCATTGCCGATCACCAGCGGAAACCGCGCGTCATACCTTCCGTTCAGGTCGGTGACGCCATAATCAAATGCCATGGCAAAGGTTATGGCCTTGATGACCGAGCCCAGCTCGAAAACGCCACTCGTCATCATGTTGGCCTGTTGCTTTGTGAAGTTCTTTTCTTCCTGGTTGGGATTGAAATCGGGCAGCGAACACAGTGCAACGATCTCGCCCGTGGTGATATCAAGCACGATGCCCCCGCCGGCGGCGGCGCGGAACTTGGCAATGGCTTTTGAAACTTCGTCGGTGAGCGCATACTGCACCCGGATGTCGGTAGACAGCTTGGCAGACATCGTGGTTTGGGTTGAGGGTTCAGCCAGCGAAGCCGTATAGAGCGCACCCTGGTCATCAAGATACTTCTCGATACCGGCAATGCCCTTGCTATCAACATCAACATAGCCAACCGTGTGGGCGGCAATGCGACCCATGGGGTAAACCCGCTTGCGCTCGTTGACATAACCCACACCGGGAATACCCAGGTTGTAGACCGCATCACGTTCCTCGGGGCTTACTTGCCGCTTCAGCCAGGCAAAGGCCCTGCCCGGCTGGGTTAGCTTGGCCCGCAGCGCTTTTGCATCGAGGTCTGGTATCGTGGCGGTAAGGCTTTCAACCGCGTCGTCAATGTCTATGATCTTGCGCGGATCGGCGTAGAGCGATGCAACTGCAATATCCGTGGCGATGACAACACCATTGCGGTCCACAATATCCGGCCGCGGCAGCCGCGGCTGGTGTTGCGCCAGGGCATCATCCTCGACCGTCAACCCCTTCAAAATCGTGAGATTGCCAAGTTGCACGGCAATGGCCAGAAACGCAATTGTAAAGCAGATGCCGATGAGGCGAATGCGGTTCTGTCCCGCCAATGTTGCCGGAGCGTCGCTTTTGCTGGCAGGTTCAAAGGCCATGATTACTGCATCTCTTTAAGAATATCGGCGATGGGGTCCTTGCTTTTCTCGTTCACCAGCAGAACCGGTTCAGCCGGCACCCTTGCCGCAAGTTCACTCTCGGTCACAAACTGACTGGCACTAACGGTTCTCAGTTTCAGGTTTTCCTGCGCCAGCTTTTGCAGGCGGTCGGGTCGCGTCAGGCTACTCCATTCGGCACCCAATACCTTGATCGTTTCCCGCTCGTCCATGATCCCGTTCTTGAGCTTGGCAATCTGCCGTTCAAGCCCGCGTGTCGAATGTTCCAGCGAATACAGGAAAAAGGCTGAAACCAATGCCGCAATAACCAGGCACGCATTGAAAAATTTATGCATCAGTGAGCACTCCGTTCAACGCGCGCTATGCCAAGGTCGTGATGAGACGAGGGCCACGCTGCAGCAGCCGTGCGCGCCGCGGCGCGAAGCTTTGCACTTCGGGCGCGAGGGTTTTCCTCCGCCTCTTTTTCTGTCGGTTCAACATGGCGTGGTGTCAACAGGTCAAAACTTGGGCTGGCATGCTCGACGATACCAGGCATGTGGCGTGAAACTTCCGGTGTCTTGCCACTGCGCATGGCCAGGAACCGCTTCACGATGCGATCTTCCAGCGAGTGGAAACTGACAACGACCAGACGGCCGCCCACATCCAGCAACTTCTCGGCCTCGTGCAAAGCGTCTACGAGCTCATCGAGTTCGGCGTTCACATAAATGCGCAAGGCCTGGAAGGTTCGCGTGGCGGGATGGGTACGATCCTTGGCCCGCTGTGGCCCCGTAGCCTTTTCCACGGCGCGCACCAGGTCAAGCGTCGTGGCGAGGGGTGCCACACTTCTCTGGGCAACAATTGCCTTGGCGATGGACCGCGACCTTGGCTCTTCGCCCAACAGGAATATGATTTTGGCCAAAACTTCGGGAGTGCAGCTGTTCACGACATCGGCCGCCGAAGGCCCAGCCTGTGACATGCGCATATCAAGGGGGCCATCGCGCAGGAACGAAAATCCGCGCGCCGCCTCATCAAGCTGCATGGATGAGACCCCGACATCCAGCACGATGCCCTGCACCTTGCTCAAGCCGAGGCCTGCAAGATGTTCGCCCATGGCGCCAAAACGTCCCTCAACCAGGGTGAGGCGCCCGGCAAATTCACCAACCATCGCCTGCCCTGCGGCAATGGCACTGGGGTCGCGATCAATGCCAATCACCTGGCAATCGGCCGCTGTGAGAATTCCGCGGGTATAGCCGCCAGCACCATAGGTTCCATCCACGTAGATATGGGAGGCCTGCGGTTTCAGCACCGCCAGCACCTGGTCCAGCATGACAGGCACGTGGCGCGCAGGCGTATGGTCTGTTGCAATGGGCATTTCTGGCAAAAATTCACAGTGAACAAGAGGTTAACGATTGCCTGACATTGCCCCCGCCAACCTTAACAAATGGTTTCAATTTTGATTCATCCCGCCACAGAATTGTCAGTCGGCCTGTAAGCCGGGTTCTGTCCCGGCGGTTTCCCGCCATGGATGACCATTCATCTGGAACAGCCATTGCTGGCTGCTTCGCGCGACCTACCCGGGCAGTGAGCCGAAAACAGCCCTGAACCGAAGTTCATACCACCCCTATTCGGTCTTGCTCCTGGTGGGGTTTGCCCTGCCGGAGCTGTTGCCAGCCCCGCGGTGCGCTCTTACCGCACCGTTTCACCCTTGCTACGGACGAATCCGTGAGCGGTCTAATTTCTGTGGCACTTTCCCTGGGGTTGCCCCCGCCGGGTGTTACCCGGCACCATATTTCCGTGGAGCCCGGACTTTCCTCCCTTGCACCCTTTCGGGCCTAGCAAGAGCGGCCATCCCGCCGACTGACGGGAGACACCTATGCCCCAACGCCCCCAAGGTCAACAAAAACACGTTGTTATCCGGCTGGTACGTACCATTTGATGCACGCGTGATTAACGCGAGGAGACAAGCCACATGATTGCGACAACTGCCAATCCGCCCTTTGACCGCGCCAAAAGCATCGCAAGGGTAAAGCGCATTGCCCGCACCATGGATTTGGCCTGGCGCGTTCCTGGAACAAAAATCCGCTTCGGCGCCGACAGCGTGGTGGGCCTTGTCCCCGGCGTCGGCGACCTCGTGACGATGGCTATTTCCGTTTACATGCTGGCGGAGGCCCACAGGCTCGGTGTACCCAAGCCCATGCTTCTCAAAATGGCCGGAAATATCGCCATAGACACCGGTCTTGGTGCAATTCCAGTCGTCGGTGATATTTTTGACGTGTTTTTCAAGTCCAACAGCAAGAACGCCAAACTATTGGTTGAACATTTGGAGCGAATCGAACGGATCAGTCGGTAAGTGGACTTACCGCCTTATTCTATCTCAGCTATGCTCACCCTTTGATCGAGGAAAATTGATGCGCGTTGTGTTGGCCCTGGTTCTTGGCTTTTGTATTTTGGATACCTCATTTGCCACGGCACAGGAGCGCGAATGGACCATCGACCAGACCGACAGTGATGCCTACCTGGTCTTTGGCGTTCCCCAAACCGATGACATAGGTGTGAGTTTCTGGTGCAAGTTGCAGTCAAACATCATTCGTTTCTATGCTCCCGAAACCGACGCAAAATTGAAAATCGGTAGCCGCGTGCCCTTCACCATGGAGGTTCCGCCAAAGTCATTTCGTTTCAAGGGCAAGACTTCCCGAAACGAAGAGTCAGGCTCCATCAGTCTGGAAGCTGAGATGAAACAGACCGACCCGCTCTTTGCGGCCCTCGAGTCAGCCGATTACTTCTCAGTACGCATCGGCAAGGTCAAGCAGACCTATCCCCTGCAGGAAGCCAACTTTCCAGGCTTCCTCAGTGTTTGCAAAACACCCTAAAGTCGGGGCACCGACTGCAGCAACCTGTGCAACGTCGCAACCGTTGATGTATCCGCAATGCCATCGACCCGTTCGCGCCTGAAGTGCAGTTGGAAGGCCCGCACCGTCGCCTTGGAAATGGCGTCATAGGATCCCGTAATCTCGACGCCATACCCATAGAGTTTCAACATGGCCTGAAGTGCTTCAACAGGCTGCCCGCTATCGCCCTCCTGAAGGAAAGGTCCTCCGGAAATGGGTTCGGGATTTACCAGATGGCCAATGCCATTGTCATAGAGAAACTTCCAGTCAAATTTTTCGCCCGGATCGATTTTTCGTTGGGGCGTGATATCGGAATGCGCCAGAACCCGAAACGGCGAAATATCGTGGCGGCCGGCAATTTCCTTGCACAGGGCGAGCACGGCCTGCATTTGAACAGCTGGAAAATCCGGATAACCCAGGCCATGTCCCGGGTTTTGAATTTCAATTCCAATCGAGCAGGAATTGATGTCGCCCTCCGACTTCCACGATGAGACCCCGGCATGCCAGGCACGCAATCCCTCATCCACCATCTGGATGATTTCACCATCTTCGTCCACCAGGTAGTGGCACGAGACCTTTGACTGGGGGTTGCACAGCCAACTGCAGGCACGTGCCGCATCGGCCATTCCGGTGTAGTGCAACACCAGCATGTCCGGCTTGCGGTTATCGCGCCGCGCTTCAACGTTGGGCGAAAGAATGAACTGGTGGGCCAGTGGAGAGCGGATCATGCTTGCCGTTCCCGCATGATCTGGTCAAACGCACCGTTGATTGTGGCCAGCCTCCGGGTGGCAAGCAATACCATTTCAGCTGGGACACCGGCGGCAATTTGTTTGTCCGGATGGTTGTCACGCACCAGCTTACGGTAATGGTTTTTGATCGCAGCCGTAGCAGTTTCGCGCGACACACCGAGGATTATATAGGGATCGTTGGGGCCCGCCGTTACATGTCGCGCCTTGATGCGACCGAAATCGGCAACGCCAAATCCAAACAGTGTTGCAACATTCTCAAGAAATAAAATTTCGGCAGGATGAAGCGCACCATCGGCCTTGGCAATGTGGAACAGACCGTCCAGCACATTCTCAAGCACGACAGCCTTCGCCTGGAACAACTTGGCGATCTGCCGCGCATAAGTTTCATATCCAGCCACATCCTGCTTGGCCAAATTGAAAACCCGAGCAACCGCTGCCAGCTCCGATTGCGGCACGTGGAAGACTTGCTTGAACGCGGTCACCTCATCAACCGTCACAACGCCATCAGCCTTGGCCATTTTTGCACCCAGTGCAATCATGCCAATGGTAAAGCCGAGGGTACGTTCAGGTGCAGTCGGGCGGGATTGAGCCAACTTCGCCAGAAAGCTGCCAACCGAGTCTCCGACGAGGGAAAGTGCCTCGCCTATGCGGGTCCAAATAGACATCTGCGCCCAAGTGTAGTGGATTCGTGCAAAACTTTAAGACGCTAATTGCGCTTCTTGAGGTAATGGAAAAGCTTGAACACGGGCACATCAATGTCCTGGTGCTCGGCCAAACGGCGCTCCACATGCCAGGCCCTGCCACCCGTCCAAATCGTCACAATGACCGTCGGGATGATGCCTAAAATCATCAGGCCGTAATTGACCACGTCAGGCAGTCCCAGCAATTTTGAGAACGCCCAGATCGTGGTGAGGGTTGCAGCACCCAGAAGACAGAATGCCAGCAGGGTTACACCGCTGGCGGCAAGGAAAAGTCCAACGGGACTAAGTGCCTGCGATTTGCCTTTGGGCTCCGTATCGGGTTTTATGAATTCCTGTTCCATGCAGGGTCATATGCCCCTCAAACCGATAAATTGCAACAGTTTCAGTGGCAATAGGACTGGCCGCTGCGGCGGTTCTGCAAATCCAGATGGATATGGTCGCGGTGATGGGCATCCGATCCAGGTCCCAAAACCGTGGCAAATTCACCGCAGGCCTCGCCGCGCACCTGGCGCAGGAATTTCTGGGATGAGGAATTGCCGTAATAATCCTTGAGCACGGAAACCTTGCGGCCGCTTTCCAGCGTGAAGGCGGCAATATCTATGGCATTGCCATAGCCATGCTCGCTCATCTTGGCGCCACGCTTGTTGTTGCGCGGCCGGCACGAATACGAGGCGGCCACGTCAACGGCAACAACCCGCTCGCCAAAGTTATCCTGTGCCGAATTCTGCACCGTATTGCCAAGCCAGTCGTTGAGCGGGCCAGTGAGACCACAGTTCATCGTTGCTGTTTGGCTGAACTCAACGCCACCGAGTGACTGCACGTCGTAGCGGTTTTCCACTTCGCAGCCGCTGCTTTCATGTATGTCCGGGGCCGAATACACCTGCCCCAATGACTTGGGGTCGATCAGACAAGCCGATTCCGGTGCGCGCAGTCCCTTGGTTTCGAAATACTTGTGGCTGCTGGAATCCGAGCAGCCAGTCAGTGCCGCAACAACGCCCGACAAGGCAATGAAAAACTGGAATTTACCCATAACGCACCACACCCGGAAAACAGATCCCGAGGTATCGTTAGGTGCCCAGGGTTAATGACTGGTTTCTAACGGGTAAGGGCGGCAACCAGTTGACTCACGTCACCCTTGCGCTTGGAAATGTAAGATGTGAAAAGCCCGCGCTGCAAATAAGTCAGTGAGAAGCCGAGTACTTTTACGTCTGAAATCTTGTAGTGCCCTCCGGCCCAGACCAGTTGCCAGGTCACGTTGTAGGTTTGACCCGACATCAGATACACTTTGCTGGCCACAACGACGTTCTTATTGTCATCGACCTTGGCCTCGCCAATCTCATACTTGGCAACCCGGTACTCACGTGACTGTTCGGCAAAGTACCGCGACATGAACGTCACAACGCCGCGATAATACCTGGAGCGGTCATCCGCTTTGAGCTTGGGCTTATATTGGCCAAGCGAATAATTCGAAATTCCTGGCACATCCGAATAGGTGGCAATCACCGTGGAAAACTTGCCAACGGTGCCAAGCCGGTGGGCGTTGAGCATGTCACGTCCAAACTGTTTCATGAACGTTACAGACGGATGATCCCCCGCCAGCGCTGGTGAAACAGTAAAGCCGGCAATTAGTCCCAGTAACGAGCGACGCGTGATCATGATTCGAATTTTTCCAAAGAAGCTAATCGGGCACTGGTGGTTAATGACTTATGAATGCGCCATAAATATTGCCGGAGATTACCACGTTTCAGCTTCTTTCAGTTCATCATAGAGTGCCTGAAAGTCTCCCTTCGAGCGGTTGAGCACATCACTGAAACGCTTCTTGGTAGCAATCGTCAGCCAAACACCTTTGATGTTGATGTCGCTTACCCGGAAGCCGCCACCGGCGGGACTGAGTCGCCACTTCACCTGTTCGCGCCCGCCACTCTTTTTCAAAATAGCACTGGATATTACCGTATAGTTTCCCTGCTGCGCAGTAGACAGAATTTCCAGGTCGGTGCCCTTGAAATCGTCAACATAATACACAAACAGCGCCGCCGCATAATTGCTGAACAGGTTGTAGAATTTGGAACGGTCACCCGCAGGTAGTTTCTTCTGGTAGGGTCCAAGAGCAAAATTGGCGATGTTTTGCAGGCTGATGTAGCGGTTCAGCACCGAGGCAAACCTGCCCCTAAGGGCGTTACCCTTGGCGCTGCCATTGGCAAGTCCCATCACTTCATTGGCGATCTTGTCGACATAACCTTCGGCAGGTCCCGCTACCGCAAATGCCGGGGTGGCCAAAAACCCAAGCAATACGCCAGCAAATTCACGCCGCGAGAATTTGCGCTTCGAAATCGTCGTCATATAGCCTCCAAACAACCTGTCGGTGCCCCCTTCAAGTGTCTGCTTATAGGGGGCTAATACGCCTTGATTGCAGCAAAAAAGCAAGGCCAATGAAGAAATCTCAAAACTTTCGTTGAAAAGCATATAAAGATATGTTTATGTCTAAACCAAGAGGTGATCTTTGAATGGATGAGTTACTTGTTGGACTGCGCGCCATAGCGGAATCAACCCGCGTGCGAATCCTGTTCGTGCTGTCCCACGGTGAATTCAACGTCAGCGAACTCACTCAAATCCTTGGCCAAAGCCAGCCCCGTGTCAGCCGCCACCTCAAGCTCATGGTGGAAGCCGGCATGGTCTCGCGCCATAAGGAAGGCAATTGGGTGCTTTTCCGCCTGCGTGAGGAAGGTTTGGGAGGCGCTTTGTCCCGTGCCATCGTGGATATGCTGCCAGCCCACGACGCGAGCCTCACCCGAGATCTTGCCCGCCTGGAGGAAATCAGAAGCCAGCGGGCTGAACTGGCCGCCAGCTATTTCAGCAGCAACGCCGCCAATTGGGAAAAACTCCGCTCGCTTCATATTCGCGAAGAAGACGTGGAGAACGCCATGCAGGGCATACTCGGCCACGCCCGGGTCAAGACACTTGTTGACCTCGGCACCGGAACCGGCCGCGCCCTTGAAATTTTTGCACCCCTTGCTGAACAGGCCATCGGAATCGATTCGAGCCGCGAAATGATCGCGATTGCGCGCGCCAACCTGGAAAAGAACCAATTGCGCCATGCACAGGTGCGGCAAGGTGATCTCTATGCCCTGCCCTTTGCCAATGGCTCAACCGATCTCATCATCATCCACCAAGTCCTGCACTACCTTGAAGATCCCGCACGCGCCCTGGTCGAAGCCCGCCGTATCCTGCACCCCAACGGGCGTTTGCTCATCGTTGATTTCGCCCCCCATGATCTGGAAAACCTGCGCAGTGATCACGCCCACCGCCGCCTCGGAATTTCAACGGAGCAACTCACCACCTGGTTCAACCGTGCGGGCCTCGCACTCCAGCAACATGAGCTGTTGCCGCCACCTTGGCTCAAGGAAAACACTGGGCTCACCGTCTCGCTCTGGCTTGGTGTAAACCGGCCACAGCGTGGTCCCGCTTCCGAAAAAAATGTTCCCGAATTCACAGCAGGGACAGATTGACATGGCTGACGGCAAGTCCAAAAATATCTCCGTTTCATTTGAATTCTTCCCGCCTAAGACCGGCGAAGCTGAAGACGCATTCTGGCGCACGCTGAAGCGCCTTGAAACCATCAACCCGGAATTTGTCTCCGTCACCTATGGTGCGGGGGGCACGACCCGTGACCGCACCTTGAATACGGTGAAACGAATTCACGAAGAGACAACCCTCAAGCCCATGGCGCACCTTACCTGCGTGGGCGCTTCCAAGGATGAGGTAAACGCCGTGGTTCGCGACAACTGGCAGGCGGGCGTGCGGCAGATACTCGCCCTGCGCGGCGATCCGGCAGGCGGTGTTGGAAAGCGCTTCGAGCCACATCCTCAAGGCTACAAGAACGCCGCTGATTTGGTGCGCGGCATTCGCGATATTGAAAATTTTGAAGTAACCGTTGCGGCCTATCCCGAACGCCACCCCGAATCTGTTTCGATTGAAGAAGACCTGGCATTCATGGCCGACAAGGCCGAGCACGGCGCCTCCAGGGCCATTTCCCAGTTCTTTTTCCACAATTCGTTTTTCCTCAGGTTGCGTGACCGGATCCACGCCCGCGGCATCGATATCAACCTGGTGCCGGGGATCCTGCCCATCACAAATTTTGCCCGCGTCTGCGAATTTGCTGCCAAGTGCGGAGCCCATATCCCACCGGACATGGCGCGGCGCTTTGCCGGCCTTGATGCGGACCCGGAAACCCGAAACCTGGTGGCCGCCATTGTTGCTGCCGAACAGGTGGAGGCCTTGCGCCGCGAAGGCATCAGCAATTTCCATTTCTACACCCTCAACCGCGCCGACCTTGTCTATGCCATTTGCCGGGTA
>JANMKJ010000081.1:0-7961 GCA_031371945.1 Rhodobiaceae bacterium | reverse complement strand
CAACACTTGGCAACGACGTGAACCTGCGTGATGTCGAAGGACGCTCCGCACTGCTTCTCGGCAAGGCGAAAGACAATAATTCCGCTGCCGCCGTCGGGCCCTTCATCCGGTTTTTTGACGATGGCTTTGACATGGACAGTGTGCGCCGCATGGAACTGTCAATGCAAGTGGTGGGCGAGGATGGCTTTGTCATGAAGGGTCACTCGTCGATCTCGGAAATCTCGCGCGATCCGGCCGACATCGTAAGCCAGGCGATCAATGCGCACCACAACTATCCGGACGGTCTCGTGGTCTACCTCGGCACCATGTTTGCGCCCAGTGACGACCGCGATCACAAGGGTCGGGGCTTCACCCACAAGACCGGAGATATCGTCACGATTTCGTCTCCCGAACTCGGTTCCCTGGTCAATCGCGTGGTACCAACCGACAAGACCGAAAAATGGACCATGGGTGCCAGGGCCCTGTTTGCCAACCTCGGCGGCCGCGGGCTGTTGAAATAGTCGGGCACGACGGCCCTCATCCTAAAGTTTTAGGCGCAAAGCCCTTTATTTGCTGGCTTGCAGGTGCATGACGTGGCAGCATTTGAGGGTCTTCCACGCCATTTTTTTGGCACACCTGCACTCCACTGAAAGTGTCCGGCAGGGCACAGCTAAGGAATTGCAATTGAAAATGGATTTGCTGGAGTATTTTCAATTTGAAGATGTAGGTCGCAGCATTGGCGATCTCGAAACCCCGGTTCCCCTCATTGATATCGATATCGTCGAGAGAAATCTTACGCGCTGGCAGGCCCGGTGTGATGCCTTGGGCATCGCCAATCGGCCCCATATCAAAACCCACAAATTGGCACCCCTGGCCAAATACCAGATTGATCTCGGCGCCAAGGGCATTACCGCACAAAAGCTGGGTGAGGCGGAAATCATGGCTGACGCGGGCATCAGCGATATCCTGGTGACATTCAATGTGGTGGGCCTGCACAAGCTGGAACGCCTGGCAGCCCTTGCCCGGCGCACCGATGTTTCGGTGGTGGCAGATAGTGTGGACGTGATTGAAGGCCTCGCCCACGCGGGCCGTTTGGCAGAGCGTGACATCGTCGTCCTCGTGGAGTGCGATACGGGTGGCAAGCGCAACGGGGCCCAGTCGCCGGAAGCAGCTCTGGCCCTTGCCCAGCTCATTGACAAAACCAGGGGCCTGCGGTTCGGCGGACTCATGACCTACCCGCGCCCCGGCACCCGTATGGAAACTGAAACCTTCCTGGTCACCGCGATGGAGCTGCTGGAAAAATTCGGGTTGGAAACCACTGTCGTCTCATCCGGCGGCTCACCCGACATGTGGAAAGACGAAGGCCTCACCCACATCACCGAATACCGCGTTGGAACCTACGTCTACTTCGACCGCGCCCTGACTGAACGGGGAACCAGCACCTACGCCGATTGTGCCCTGTCGGTGCTGGCAACGGTGGTCAGCCGACCAACGCCGCAGCGGGCCCTCATTGATGCCGGCTCCAAGGCCCTAACCAGCGATCTTCTCGGCCTGACGGGTTACGGGATTGTCCAGGAGCTGGACAGCGCCAGGATCTATGATGTGAATGAAGAGCACGGCTATCTCGATCTTTCCACCTTGAATCACAAACCCGCCATCGGAGACATTCTTCGGGTAACGCCCAACCATGTGTGCCCCGTGGTCAATCTTTTCGACAAGGTTATCTTTGTGCGGGGCGAGGACGTCCTCGGCGCCGTCAAGGTCAGCGCCCGCGGCATGGTGCAGTAGTCCCTGTCGGCTTGCGGTTGATCGGTGGGCATCTTGTAAGCTAGTGTCGGTTTGAACATTTTAATCTGGACCCCCATTCAATGAGCCACGTCATTTCGCTCGCCAGCGGAAGCAATCTCCCCCACGCGCGCAACAAGGGAACGCCACTTCACCTTGAGTGGTTCGACCACATCCAGGTCAATCTGTCAGCGTCCGAGCGCCGTGCCGCAACCCTGACCACGAGGCGCAGTGTGAAGAAGGAATACCAGGCCGCATGGCTGGTGAAGGCCCTGCAATGCATTGACCTCACCACTTTGGCCGGCGACGATACGGACGCGCGCGTGCATCGCCTGTGTGCCAAGGCGAGGCGCCCCTTGCGTGACGATCTGGTCAGGGCCCTGGGGTTGGGTGACAATCCCCCCACCGTTGGTGCGGTCTGCGTCTATCCCGCCATGGTTGCCCCCGCCGTCAAGGCCCTGGCAGGTTCTGGAATTCCGGTTGCTTCGGTTGCCACGGGTTTTCCCGCGGGCCTCACGCCGCTTCCCCAACGCCTTGCGGAAATCCGCTATGCGGTTGACCAGGGTGCGCAGGAAATTGATATCGTCATTCACCGGGCCCAGGTCCTGACCCAGGACTGGACCGCCCTGTATGATGAAGTCCGTGCCATGCGCGACGCCTGCGGGCAATCGCACCTCAAGGCCATTCTGGCAACCGGCGATCTGAAAACCCAGCGCAATGTTTACAAGGCAAGCATGGTTGCCATGATGGCCGGAGCCGATTTCATAAAAACCTCGACCGGCAAGGAAGATGTAAACGCCACACTGCCGGTTAGCCTCACCATGGTGCGCGCCTTGCGTGACTATGGTGAATTCACGGGCGATAAAATCGGTTTCAAACCCGCGGGCGGCATACGCACGTCAAAGGATGCAATTGCCTGGCTTATCCTGATGAAGGAAGAACTGGGCCGCCCCTGGCTCGAACCTGATCTTTTCCGCATTGGTGCCAGCGCCATGCTGGCCGATATTGAACGCCAGCTCGAACATTTCGTAACAGGCCGCTACGCCGCCCTGTCCCACCACGCACTCGCCTGAGGTCAACAGCCATGCCCACGATCAGATCCGTTCTTGACACCATGGACTACGGCCCTTCGCCCGAAGCCAACACCCATATCCTCACCTGGCTTGATGAACACAAACACGGCTTCACGCATTTCATCGGCGGCACATTTGCCGCTTCATCCGGCAAACAGCAGATTGATGTGATGAACCCCGCGTCCGACACGCTTCTGGCCCGCGTGGCGCAAGGCACTGAAGCTGATGTTGACGCTGCCGTGAAAGCCGCCCGGAAAGCCTTTCCCGCCTGGTCGAAACTCGCAGGCCACGCCCGGGCGCGCTATCTCTATGCCATTGCCCGCCTTATCCAGAAACGTGAGCGTTTCCTGTCGGTGCTGGAAAGCATGGACAACGGCAAACCCATCCGCGAAAGCCGCGACATTGATATTCCCCTTGTGGCCCGCCATTTCTACCACCATGCAGGCTGGGCCGAACTCATGGCGTCGCAGTTCAAGGGCTATGGCCCGATCGGTGTGTGCGGCCAGATCATTCCGTGGAATTTCCCGCTTCTCATGCTCGCCTGGAAAATTGCGCCAGCCCTTGCTGCTGGCAACACCATTGTGCTCAAGCCTGCCGAGTTCACGCCACTCACGGCACTTGCCTTTGCCGAGATATGCCGGGAAGCCGGTTTGCCGGCAGGCGTCGTCAACATCGTGTGCGGCGATGGCGCAACCGGCGCCCATCTCGTCAACCATAACGGCGTCGACAAGATTGCCTTCACCGGTTCCACCGAGGTTGGCCGCATCATCCGTAAGGCCACCGCGGGTACTGGCAAAAAATTGTCCCTAGAGCTTGGTGGGAAATCGCCCTTTATTGTTTACGAGGATGCCGATCTTGATGCCGCCGTTGAAGGCGTTGTCGATGCCATCTGGTTCAACCAGGGACAAGTGTGCTGTGCGGGCTCGCGCCTGCTGATCCAGGAGGGTGTGGCACCCCGCTTCATTGCCAAGCTCAAGCGCCGCATGGAAACCCTGGTGGTGGGTGATCCGCTTGATAAATCCATTGACGTCGGCGCCATCGTTGCCCCGGTCCAGTTGCAACGCATTCGCGAACTGGTGAAAAAGGGTGAGGAGGAGGGTGGCACGCTGCTGCAGTCGACTTGCGCACTACCCTCGAAAGGCAGCTTTTTCGCGCCATCGCTGTTTGTCGATGTGGAACCCGCCTCAACCGTTGTGCAGGAAGAAATCTTTGGGCCCGTAGCCGTTGCCATGAGCTTCCGCACGCCCGAAGAAGCGGTGCAGCTGGCCAACCACACGCGCTACGGCCTGGCCGCCACCATCTGGTCTGAAAACATCAACCTGGCCCTTGATACGGCATCGCGCATGAAGGCAGGCGTTGTCTGGATCAATTCCACCAATCTGTTTGACGCCGCCGCAGGTTTCGGTGGCTACAAGGAAAGCGGCTTTGGTCGCGAAGGCGGCCGCGAAGGCATGTTTGAATACTTAGGCAGCGACTGGTTGAAAGCCCTGCCGCCGGTTCCCCCATCGCCTGCTGCAAAACTTTCCGCGCTGCCAGCCACAACCGTTGATCACGCCGCCATTGATCGAACGGCAAAGCTCTTTGTGGGTGGCAAACAGGCGCGGCCCGATTCCGGTTACAGCTATTGCGTGCTGAACGCCAGGGGCGCCAGCATCGGAGAAGCGGGCCTTGGAAATCGTAAGGACATTCGCAACGCCGTTGAAGCTGCCGTGAAAGCCTCGGCCTGGGGTGCAGCCACCGCCCATAACCGCGCCCAGGTGCTTTATTATATCGCCGAGAATCTTTCCGCCCGCGCCACGGAATTCGGCGACCGGCTGCGCAGCCTCGGACACAAGAAAAATGCCGCATCTGCCGAAGTCGAAGCCTCGATCCGCCGCACATTCTACTATGCCGCACTGGCCGACAAGTATGACGGCCGCGTGCATGCGACGCGCTCGCGCCATGTCACTCTCGCCATGAACGAACCTTTCGGCGTCATGGGTCTTCTGTGTGGCGATGCAGCACCATTGCTCGGTTTTGTATCCCTCGTCATGCCCGCCATCGCCATGGGCAACAGCGTGGTGGCCGTGCCGTCACCCCACCAGCCCTTGGCGGCCACGGATTTTTACCAGGTTTTGGAAACCTCCGATGTTCCGGCAGGCGTGGTCAACATCGTAACGGGTGAGCGTGACGAACTGGCTAAAACTTTGAGCGAGCACGACGAGGTCGCCTGCCTGTGGTACCACGGCAGCAGTGCTGGCGGTGCCGCCGTTGAGAAGTTTTCAGCCGGAAACCTCAAAAGCACGTGGACCAATCAGGGCAGGCAGTTCGACTGGTTCAGTGAAACCCAGGGCCAGGGCGAAGAGTTTTTGCGCCATGCCACGCAGGTCAAGAACATTTGGATTCCTTACGGGGAATAGGTCAGTCCTGCCCATCCAGCACGACGATGGCACTCCGGTAGGCGGTCTCCAAATGCTCGCGCATGGCCTGGGCGGCGGCGTCCGGATTGCCGCTCTTGAGGGTGGAGATAATGAGCCGGTGGGCTTTAAGCGTGGTTTCGGCTTCGCCCTTGCGCGGCAACATCATGTGGCGGCAGCGATCCAGCTGCGCCTTTGAAATTTCAATGGTGCGCCACAGCCGTGGCAAGTCGCTTACGTCAGTAATGTAGCGGTGGAACTCATCGTCGCGCTCGATGGCTTCCACAAATTTCTTGCGCTCAATGGCACGGGTGTGGAGCAACAGGATGTCCTCAAGCCGGTCGGCGTGGGCTTCTGTCATGCGTGTAGCGGCCTGTGCCGCACTTTCGGCTTCAAGCGCACGGCGAATGAGGAAGGCTTCCTCGATTTCCTTGCGGTCCATGCGTGTAGCGCGCGTGCCCGACTGGGCAATGACCTCAACCAGATTTTCATCGCTGAGTTTTTTTACGGCTTCGCGTACCGGGGTACGTGAAACATCAAGCTGGGCGGCAATTGCCTTTTCGTCAATGATGTCGCCGGGCTTGATTGCACCCGATAGAATCATGCGCCGTACCAAGGGATAAATCTGGTCCCGCATGGGCCGCGATCGGTCGAGGCGTGACCGGGAAAGGGTATTAGGCATGCTGTCATACTAATATAACAGTTGTGGACAGCAAGCATAATTTTCGTTTATCATGCGCTCATAACAAAAAACGTCTGGGAGACACGATGGCGAACGCCAACCAATTTCCGAAACTTCACAATGCCATGTGGCCAGGACTTGTCGGCAAGGGGCCCGATTCCGAGCCGCCCATCGATCTCGATACGATGATTGATTTGACCGCGAAGGCCGATGTGAACGGGGTGAAATTTGATGGCATCGATATTTTCCTGTCGCTGCCACACACCTCCATTGATTCAACAGACGACGAGATAAAGCTTCTGGCGGAAAAAGCCTCGAGCAGGGGACTCAAGATCGGGTCCTGCGTGGCTCCCGTCTGGCCACCCGTGGGCGGTGGTTCGGCCATGGGCACGGCTGATGAGCGCAAGCAGTTCGTCACCATGGTGGGCAAGGCCGCCAGGATTGGCAATCGCCTGCGCGACCTCGGCGTCAGGCCCTCCGGCGTCATTCGCATAGATTCAGCCGCAAGTGTTGAAGCCTGGGCCAAGGATCCCGTAGCCAACACCAAGCTGATCGCACAAACGTTCCGCGAGGCCTGCGATGTGGCCGAACAACAGGGTGAGCGTTTGGCGGCCGAAGGTGAAATCTGCTGGGGTGGCATGCATTCGTGGAAGGCCATGCTTGACACGCTCGAGCAAACCGACCGTCCCAAAACCTTGGGCTTCCAGGCCGACATGGCCCACACGCTGCTCTACACCATGGGTTACAACGCGCCAGAAGCCCGGCTCCTGCCTGAAAATTATGATTGGAAGGACCGCGAAAAACTGGGCGCGGCTCTGAAGAAGTTGACCGATGCCTTGCGTCCCTGGACCACGGATTTCCACGTCGCCCAGAATGACGCCACGGTGAAGGGCAGTGGCAGCCACGACAAGACCGGCAAGCACTGCATGGCCAATGATCCCAATGGCAAGCTGGATGTGGCCCATGACGCCGGCTACTGGCTGCGTGATGGCGCTGGAAAACTTACCAAGGCCTTCGCGCACATTTGTTGGGATGGTTGCATGTTCCCCAACGAAACCATGTTGAAGCAGCAAACCTGGAACGACATTCTGGCAACTATGATCAAGGTTCGTAATGCCCATGGCTGGATCGCCTGACATGACCCCGAAAAAACTCAACATTGGCATGGTGGGATATGGCTTCATGGGCCGCACCCATTCCAATGCCTTCTCCCAGGTCTGCCATTTTTTTGACGTGCCCTATCAACCGGTGTTGACGGCGATCTGTGCCCGTGATGCTGCCAAGGCCAAGGCTTTCGCCAGCCAATGGGGTTACCAGTCCCACGAAACCGACTGGCGCAAACTGGTGGAGCGCAAGGACATTGACGTCATAGATATCGCCAGCCCCAACGACACGCACATGGAAATTGCCCTTGCCGCCGCTGCGGCTGGCAAGATGGTGATGTGCGAAAAACCCCTGGGCCGCAACGCCGCCGAATCGCAGAAAATGGTGGCAGCTGTTGAAAAGGCAAAAGTGCCTAACATGGTGTGGTACAACTACCGCAGGGTGCCGGCCGTGACCCTGGCCAAGCAATTCATTGACGAAGGCAAGCTCGGCAAGATCTTCCACTACCGCGCCAAATTCCTCCAGGACTGGACTATTTCCAAGGATCTTCCCCAAGGTGGCCAGGGGCTCTGGCGCCTTGACGTCGGCATTGCGGGAAGTGGCGTGACCGGCGATCTTCTCGCCCATTGCATCGATACGGCGATGTGGCTCAACGGCGGAATTACCAAGGTCTCGGCCATGACCGAAACCTTCATCAACGAACGCCACCACAACATTACCGGCAAGACTGAAAAAGTCGGCATTGACGACGCAAGCCTTTTCCTTGCGCGCTTTGACAATGGTTCATTGGCAAGCTTTGAAGCCACCCGCTATGCCCGCGGCCACAAGGCTGATGACCCCCGCGATAGATGCGTTCGACGCGGCGGTGACGAAGACGCTGACTGCGGCCCAGCTGAAGCGGTTCCCGCAGGTCGTCCATCAGGTGAGCGCCGCGAGCGACCT
>JANMKJ010000055.1:0-4301 GCA_031371945.1 Rhodobiaceae bacterium | reverse complement strand
CCAGGTGTGGACGTCGGAAAAGTCCGAAGACGGAACGCTGGTGACCAACAACCGTGTTGCCAACATTGCAGCCCGCGAGGGTGGCAGCGGCCAGAACGGCAACGGCATCAACATCTTCAAGGCGGGTCACGTGATTGTTTCAAACAACCGCGTAACCGATTGTGCCTATTCAGCAATCCGCAACAATGCGGGCTCCAACTGCCAGATCATTGGCAACTCGATTTCGCGCACCCAGGAAGTTGCCATCTATGTTGAGTTTGCCTTCGAGGGTGCAGTCGTCAGCAATAACCTGATTGATGACGTGGCCCTTGGCATTTCCATCACCAACTTCAATGAGGGTGGCAGGCTGGCCGTGTGCAGCAACAACGTGGTGCGCAATGCCAATGGCGGAAAAACGTCTGGCGTAACGACGGGTGGCGGCATTGCGGCGGAAGCCGACACGCTGATCGCCAACAATGTGATTGAGAACGCCAAGGACTTTGGCATCGGCCTCGGCTGGGGTCCCTACGCGCGCAACCTGTCGGCCCAGGGCAACCTCATCCAGAATTGCGGCACCGGCATCATCGCCTCGGTGACGCAAGGTGCCGGGCAAAGCTACATAGCGAACAATATCATTGCGGGTTCAAAAGTGGCGGCCATCACTGGCATGGATCACCTTGAGGTCAAGACCGGTGACCTTGGAGCCATTGGCGCAACGCCGCCCGCAGAAATCCTGTTGAAGGACAATATCATCCGGCCATAGGGGCATGCACGTCACCCACGTGAATGTGCCGCCAGTTGCTGAGTTCCGCATGGGTGAAGCTTTGCAGGACCAGCTTTTCCTCAGCCGTCCACACATCGAGCGAGGCCAGGATCGTGGCCATGGCGATTTCGGCCGCCCGGCCTGCGCCATCGTCGCACTTGAGGGCGATGCCGATGTTGGCGTGGGGTATGCAGCCGCAGTAGACGCCCTCCGCCCCGGTTTTCACGAAGACGCGGGGGATCGCTTCCATGAGCCTTGTATCAAACCGCCCGGTTCCCGCCACCATGAAGGGGTGCTTGGCGACAGCCGCGATGATGCGTTTTCCCGTTGGCGTTTCGGTGAGCTTGGCAAAGCCTAAAGCCATGTTGCTGAGCGGGTAAGCCCAGGTGGGCACCGAGCAGCCATCAACACCCCAGGTCAGGTCTTCCACATCCACATCGCAGTATGCGGCAATGGCTTGGGCAATGGCCTTTTGCACGGGGTGGTCGATCTTGACGTAATCGGTGGAGTTGGCCCCCAGTTGCCGCGACAGGGCCAGCATGCCGGCGTGCTTGCCCGAACAGTTGTTGTGAACCTGCAAGGGTTCGCCGCCCTGGCGCACCACGTCGTGCTGGGCGTTGATTTCGATGGGCCAATGGGCCCCGCATTCGTATTGGTCTTCGCCATTCTGGGCTTTTTTCAGCATCGAGCGGGCCACCCTTACATGTTCCGGCTCGCCATTGTGGGAGGAGCAGGCCAGGGCGATTTCCTCGTCGGTGAAACCGAAGTGATCGGCAGCCCCAGAGTCGATCAGCGGCACGCACTGGAACGCCTTGATGGCCGAGCGCGGGAAAATGGGCACGGCAAAGTCACCGGCGGATTTGACGATCTTGCCCTCGCCGCTGACCACGGCAAAGGCCCCCGTATGGCGGCTCTCCACGATGCCGCCGCGAGTGACTTCAGCAATGATCGGGTTGGGCATGGGAGGGACCTTCATTAAGTTGTTATTTGCAAATGCCCTATAGCACGCTACTGCGACAATTGGTGGGTTGTGATTCGTAATCCACGCCCTATTTAGCGTTTTTGTTTCCCATAAGGTCCAGCGAAATGATCAAGCGTGCCCTCGTATTCCAGCATATGGATGATGAACCTCCCGGACTGTTTGGTGAATACCTCAGTGCCCGCGGCGCTCTGGTTGACGTTGTCATGCTGCACCGGGGCGAGGCGATACCATCTCTTGCCCCGTATGATTTTCTGCTGGTCATGGGCGGTGCCATGGATATCTGGGAGACCGAGGCCAATCCGTGGCTGGTGGATGAAAAACGCGCCATCCGGGAATGGGCGGTTCACCGCAACCGGCCGTTCCTCGGCATTTGCTTGGGCCTCCAGCTCTTGGCGGAGGCGCTGGGCGGAAAGGTCGGCCTGTCGACAGCGGCGGAAGTCGGGGTCTGCGACGTGAAGCTGTCAGCGCTGGGCCGCAGGCACCCGATGACGCAAGGCTTGAAACCCATCATGCCGGTGATGCAGTGGCACCACGCGGAGGTAACAAGGTTGCCTGTGGGTGCCGAAGTCCTGGCGACCTCGCCCTCCACCCGCGTTCAGATCATGGCGGTTGCCGACAGGCTTTTGGGCACCCAGTTCCATGCCGAGCTTACCCCCGAACTGGTCGAGCGCTGGGCCGATATCCCGCAATATATTGATTGGCTGGACGCAGCGCTCGGCGCGAACGCCTACCCCCGCGTGCGCGCCCACGCCCTTCCCCTGATGCCGCATATGGCCGACATGAGCCGCACCCTGCTCGGCAACCTGCTGGACGGCAAGGCGTTGCGCCGCGCTGCGTGATTTTTATCAATTTGGTCATTCCCGCACCCCTTCCATCATTCCCGCCTGCGCGGGGATGACGGTCCACCCACAATCTGTTAGACCGCTTGCGACATTCAATTCGTAGGTAAGGGTCATCATGGCGCAGGCAGACAAGGTTCGCAAAGCTCTCAAGGATTTGGCCGCACACCGCGCGGCGATTGCGCCATTTGACATGCGGAAAGCCTTTGCCGGAAAAGGCGACAGGTTTGCCGAATTCTCGGCCCGGCAGGACGACCTGCTGCTCGACTATTCCAAATGCGCCATCACCTCAAAAAGCCTGAAGCTGCTGCTCGCCCTGGCACGCGCCGCCGAAGTTACCAAAAAGCGCGATGCCATGTTTGCGGGCGACATCATCAACATCACCGAGGGCCGCGCCGTTCTGCACACGGCACTGCGCAACCGTTCGAAGGCTGCTGTATTGGTGGGCGGCAAGGACGTGATGCCGGATGTGCGTTCCGTCTTGGCCAGCATGGCAAAGTTTTCAGACAGCGTGCGCGCCAGCGACATCACTGACGTGGTGAACATCGGCATCGGCGGTTCGGACTTGGGCCCCGCCATGACCACGCTGGCCCTCGCCCCCTATCACGATGGCCCAAGGCTGCATTACGTTTCAAACGTGGATGGCGCCCATCTTGCCGACACGATCAAAACCTTGAACCCCGCCACCACGCTATTCCTCATTGCTTCCAAAACCTTCACCACCATTGAGACCATGACCAATGCCAAGTCAGCGCGCAAATGGATTGTGGAGAAACTGGGCGAGGCCGCCGTAGCTTCGCACTTCGCGGCGATCTCAACGGCGCTGGACAAAGTCGCGGCCTTCGGCATCGGGGCCGACCGGGTGTTCGGCTTCTGGGATTGGGTGGGCGGTCGCTATTCCATCTGGTCGGCCATTGGCCTGCCGCTGATGATTGCCGTGGGGCATGAAAATTTCGGCCGTTTCCTTGATGGCGCCTACGCCATGGACGAGCATTTCAAGTCGGCGGATGCTGGATCGAACCTGCCGATACTCATGGGTCTCATCGGCGTCTGGCACCGCAACATTGCCAAACACGCGGCGCGCGCCATCATCCCTTATGACCAGCGCCTGTCGCGCTTTCCCGCCTACCTGCAGCAACTCGACATGGAGTCAAACGGCAAGCGCGTGACCAAGACCGGTGAAGCGTCGAAGAATTCCACAGGACCGTTGGTGTGGGGTGAGCCCGGCACCAATGGCCAGCATGCGTTTTTCCAGCTCCTGCACCAGGGCACTGACATCATCCCGGTGGAGTTCCTCATTGCGGCGGAGCCCCACGAGAAAGGCATGAAGGAACACCACACATTGCTGATGGCAAACTGCCTTGCCCAAAGCCAGGCCCTGATGAAAGGCCGTAACGTAGCCGAAGCCACTGCCCAGCTCCTCGCCATGGGCAAGGACAAGAAGGAAGCCAAATGGCTTGCCCCGCACCGCGTCTTCACCGGCAACCGCCCATCGATCACGCTCGCCTATAAAAAGCTCGACCCCTACACCCTCGGCCGCCTCATCGCCCTCTACGAACACCGGGTCTTCGTCGAAGCCGCGATCTGGAACATCAATGCCTTCGACCAATGGGGCGTGGAACTCGGCAAGGAACTCGCCACGGGCTTGCAGCCGGTGATGGAGGGCAAGGCCGGAACGGAAGGCCACGACAGCTCCACCGCAGGGCTGGTGGGATACCTGAAAGGGTTGGGCGGGTAG
>JANMKJ010000502.1:0-8021 GCA_031371945.1 Rhodobiaceae bacterium | reverse complement strand
GCGGGAATGCCCACCTCCTCCAGCAACTCAATGGCGCGGGCCTTCTGCTGGGCCCGGGTGAGGTCAAGATGGGTATCCATGGCTTCCATCAACTGGAAGCCTACGGTAAAGCAGGGGTTGAGACTGGACATGGGTTCCTGGAAAATCATCGCCATGTCCTTGCCGGTAATCTTGCGGCGGTCGGCAGGTGTAATGTTCAACAGGTCGCGGCCGTCGAAATCGATTTTGTCGGCGGTCACTTTGGCAGTCCACGGCAAAAGGCCCATGACGGCCAGCATGGACACGGATTTGCCGGAGCCCGATTCACCGACGATTGCCAAAACCTCCCGCGTGTCGACGGTCATAGATACGTTGTCCACGGCGCGGAAAAAGCCGCTCGCCGTCTTGAAGTCAACGCTCAGGTTCTTGATGTCGAGAAGCGGCATGGGGTTCAACTCTTTTTCAGGCGCGGATCAAGCGCATCGCGCAGGCCATCACCCATGAGGTTGATGGCAAGCACGGTGATCAGGATAGCGATGCCGGGAAGTGCCATGACCCAGGGGTGCGAGGTGATGAGGTCACGGGAATCCGCCAGCATGGAACCCCATTCCGGCGTGGGTGGCTGGGCACCCAATCCCAGAAAGCCAAGGCCCGCGGCTTCGAGAATGGCGTCTGAAATGCCAAGGGCCGCCTGCACGATAAGGGGGGCCATGCAATTTGGCAGAACCGTTGTAAACATCAAACGCCAGGGACCAACGCCTGCGACCTTCGCGGCCGTGACATAGTCTTTGCTGAGTTCACTCAAGGCACTGGCGCGTACCAGCCGCACGAAACGCGGCAGATAGACAATGGCGATGGCAATGATGGTATTGGTCAGGTTGGGGCCGATGACCGCAATGATCAGGATGGCCAGCACCAGGCTTGGTACCGCCATGATCAAATCCATGACGCGGATAATCATCACATCCAGAATGCCACCCTTGAAGGCTGCAATGAGACCGAGGAAGATGCCGACTACGGCAGTGACCAGCATAACCGCCAGGCCGATGAACAGGGAAATCCGCGAACCGTAGAGAATGCGCGAAAGCATGTCGCGGCCCAGCGGGTCGGTGCCAAGCGGAAAGGTCCAATTGCCACCCTCGACCCAAACGGGTGGCTGCTTTGTTGAAGCGCGGAACTGTTCGAGCGGATCATAGGGGGCCAGCACGTTGGCAAAGATGGCGATGAAAATGACAAAGCATACAATGACGAGGCCTACGACCGCGCCGCGATTTTCGCGAAAGGAACGCCAGAATGACAGCAGCGGTCCGGGCGGTGCGATGGCCAATGATTCAACGGCCATGGCGAATCCTCGGGTTGATGAAGCTGTAGAGCATGTCGATGAACAGGTTCACCACGATGACGAGGCCGGCAATCAGCATGATGCCACCCTGGAGTGCGGGATAGTCCCTGCGGCTGATTGAATCCACCAGCCATTTGCCAACGCCCGGCCAGGAGAAGATGGTTTCGGTGAGAACCGCACCGGCCAGCAGACTGCCGATCATCAGTCCGATGACAGTGATCACCGGAATAAGGGCGTTGCGCAACGCATGCAGGCCGATAACGCGGAAAGCTGAAAGACCCTTGGCTCGGGCGGTACGCACGTAGTCTTCTTCCAGAACCTCCAGCATGGAAGAACGCGTCATGCGGGCGATGATGGCCAGGGGAACCGTGCCCAATACGATTGTTGGCAGTATGAGATGGCGCACCGCGTCACCGAATGCCCCCTTCTGGCCTGAAATGACACTGTCAATGAGGGCAAAGCCGGTGACGGGTGGATAGAAATACTTGATGAGGTCGCTGCGACCCGACACCGGGGTCAAATGCAAGGTGTTGGACATGAGCAGAATGAGAATGAGGCCCCACCAGAAGATGGGCATGGAATAGCCAGTGAGGGAAAGCCCCATCATGGACTGGTCATATATGCCGCCGCGCTTTGCAGCAGCGACCACGCCTGCGGGCACGCCGAGCAGGATTGCAAACACCATGGCGCAAAGCGTGAGCTCCAGGGTAGCCGGAAACAGCGTGAAGAATTCATTGACCACGGGGGATTTGGAAATGATGGAGGTGCCGAAATCGCCATGCAGCAGGGCCCAGACATAGTCGAGGAACTGTTTCCATACGGGCTGGTCAAGACCCATCTCATGGCGGAGTTCCGCCAGGCGCTCGGGGGAAATGCCGCGTTCACCACGCCGCACCTCAATTGGGTCTCCGGGCACAAGGCGGATCATCGTGAAGGTCACGAACATCAACGCGATGAAAGTTGGCAGCGTTAACGCCAAGCGCTTGAGGAGAAATCGAAACATCCAGCCACCTGAGAGATGCCCTCACCCCACCCTGAAAAGGGCGGGGTGAGAGCCACGTTGTCTTATTCGGTTACGTCCACGTCCTGGAATTCGTGGGCACCGAGAGGGCTCACCTTGTAGCCCGTTACTTCCTTGCGGACAGGTTCAAACACGGTCGAGTGGGCAATGGTCATCCAAGGAGCTTCCTTCTTGAAGATGGCCTGCATCTCGGCATAGAGCTTGGAACGTGCGGCCTGGTCCGTGATCTTGCGCGCCTCAAGCAGCTTTGCGTCAAAGTCCTTGTTGCACCACTTGGCAATGTTCTGGCCAGCAGGGGTTCCATCGGCCTTGCACGAGAGCAGGAACAGGAAATTGTCCGGATCGCCATTGTCACCGGTCCAGCCCAGGAGGCCCAACTGATGCTCGCCCGCCTGCAGGCGCTTGCGGTATTCACCCCACTCGTAGGACACGAGCTTGGCGTTGATGCCAACTTTGGCCAGATCGGCCTGCATCATTTCAGCCATGCGCTTGGCATTTGGGTTGTAGGGGCGTTGCACGGGCATCCACCACAAATCGGTTTCCAGCGTGGTTACACCGGCTGCTGCCAGCATTTCCTTGGCCTTGGCCGGATCATAGGCGTAGTCCACGGTTGAATCATCGTAGGACCAGATGGTGGGTGGCAGCGGGTTCTTGGCTGCCTGGCCAGCACCCTGGTACACTTCCTTGAGGATTGCCGCCTTGTCGATTGCCATGTTGATGGCCTGGCGCACTTCAACCTTGTCAAATGGAGGCTTCTGGGCATTCATCGACAGATAGCCAACGTTCAGTCCCGCCTGTTGCAGGAGCTGAATGTCAGCGTTACCACCCATGTCAGCCAGATCGGCCGGATTTGGCGCAATCATCACCTGGCATTCATTGGCCTTCATCTTGGCGTAGCGGGCAGTTGCGTCCGGGGTGATGGCATAGATCAGGTCATCAACCTTTGGCTTGCCGGCCCAGCCATCGAACGCCTTGAAACGGATGACGGCGTCTTTCTGGTAGTCAACAAACTGGAACGAGCCGGTCCCAACCGGAATTTGGTCGAACTGTTCGGGTGTTCCCTTCTTCATCAGGAAGTCCGCATACTCAGCTGACTGGATGGTGGCAAAATCCATGGCGAGATTGGCCATGATGGGGGCGTTGGGTTCCTTGAGGGTCATGACAACAGTGAGGTCGTCAGCGCCCTTGGCGATGGACGCCAGAAGGTCTGGCATGCCCATGTCGTTGAAGTAGTCGTAGGCACCGCCTGAAACTTTTGCGTAGGGATGTTCTGGTTTCCACTGGCGCTCGAAAGAGAAGATCACGTCTTCGGCAGTGAGGTCACGGGTTGGCGTAAAGCCGTTGACGCCGGAATGGAATTTCACGCCCTTGCGCAGGTGGAAGGTGATTACGGTGCCGTCGCCGGAAATTTCATAGGATTCAGCCAGTGCCGGTGCCACGGTGGTCGTTCCGGGGGTGAATTGCACGAGCTTGTTGTAGACCGGACGGGCTGCATCAAGGCTGGTTCCCGTGGTGTTCATGGCGGGGGTAAAGTTTTCTGGCGAGCCTTCCGAGCAATAGACCAGAGATTTGGCATTGGCGGCACCAATGGCGAGCAATGAGCTTATCATAAGTACGGCGCCAAAGAGTTTTTTGGATTTCATGTTGTAACTCCCTGTTTTTGGACGCCCTGCGAGGGCGCTAGAAATCATCTAAGCATGTTTTTTCCGAATGATCAAAATTCTGTTTTTGAAGTAACTTCCGGCATTCATTCACCACAGATCATCTATCGCATGGTTCCCGCACGATAGTCCCAGGCCCAATTTGGCGGCAGAATTGCCAGCAATTTTATGCTTCCAGGCCTGCTTTTTTTCTGATGAATTGGACAATGGCATTTTGACGAAGCCGCGGACGTACCTGGGGAGAGAAATATGCAAACTTCGGATCTGACCTCTGTTCGAGCTGGAGGCTGCGCGTGCAGCGCGGTGCGATACAGGCTTCTGACTGCCCCCATGTTCGTCAACTGTTGCCATTGCAAGGATTGCCAGCGGCAGACGGGGAGCGCATTTGTCATCAATGCACTGATAGAGACTGACCGGATTGAAATTACCACGGGAATGCCGGTTGCCACACCTATGCCGACCGAAAGCGGCCGGATCCACGACGTCTATCGCTGCCCCGTGTGCCAAACAGCCGTGTGGAGTGACTATGGGGCACGTCCGGCGTTGAGGTTCGTGCGCGTTGGCACCCTGGATGAACCCGCTGCGCTCGCGCCAGATGCCCATATTTTCACGAGATCAAAACTGCCATGGATCGTATTGCCCGCCTACTCCAGGGCATTCGATGTTTACTATCATATGGAATCGCTTTGGCCCCCCGAGAGCCTTGAAAGGCGGCGAAAGATACTTGGCCCTTAATCCTGACGGCCTTGCAGCCATGCGAAAAATTCAATTGCGTTCAGGTATTGTGCTGGCATGCTGCGGCTTTATTTGGAGTAGTTGCAATGACGACTGTTAGGGTTTCCGCCGATACGATTGCGCAATACCAGCGGGATGGCGCTGTCGCCTTACGCGGCGTGTTCAAGGAGTGGGTTGAGGTTTTGCGGGCAGGCGTCGCCCGCAACATGGCCGAACCCAGTGCCGACGTTAAGATTTACCAGGGCAAGGATGGCGGTGGCAGGTTCTTTGGCGATTACTGCAACTGGGACCGCATTCCAGAATACAGGGACTTCATTTTCAATTCACCGGCTGCCGAAATTGGCCGCCAGTTGATGGAAAGCAAGACCGCCCGGTTGTTTCATGAGCATGTGCTAGTGAAGGAAGCGAGTGCGGGCGTTGCCACACCCTGGCACCAGGACCAGCCCTATTACTGCGTGGATGGAAATGACACGGTTAGCCTGTGGATTCCGCTGGATCATATTCCCCTGGACCGGACCCTGGAATTTGCCGGAGGCTCGCACAAGTGGGGCAAGTATTACAGGCCCGAGCGGTTCGACAAAACCCCGCTCAATGAAAATGACGGTCTGGAACCGGTGCCCGATATCAATGGCAACCGTGACAAGTTCAACGTGATTGGCTGGGAACTGGAACCGGGCGATGCGGTGGCCTTCAATTACAATACGCTGCACGGGGCACCGGCGAACACGTCGGCCAGTGACCAGCGCCGGGCGTTTTCGTTGCGCCTGTTGGGTGATGATGCGCGCTTTGCGCGGCGCGACGGTGTTAAAACCTCGCCACCATTCCGGGGTGTAAAGCTCGCCCATGGGGCTGTGATGGACGCACCGGAATTTCCGGTCCTGGTGGGCTAGATCAGTGTTACGCAAGGGGAACTATGCTCATTTAACGCTCATCTATTTGCCAGCTCATCCTTATAAGCATCGGTCACGGAGAGAATGTCGCCGGCGCTCAACCCCTGCCGTTGACCAAACGTAACACCAGGGTGCGTTGCCACGATGGTTGGTTGGCCATTTTTGGAAAATGCGTATTTCTCATAATGCATTATTGAACCATAGTCATAGGGTCCCCTATTTGTGTAAATCGCGGGCTTTCTTGAGAATTGCGATTCCATATTCGGTTTTATATTCTGCGCATTTACCGTTATATAACTGTCTCTGTCATTCCTGATATGTTCGTGTCCCAGCCCAATTGCATGACCAACTTCATGGATAATGTTACCAGTGCTGCACGCGGTCGCCAGTTTGATAAACTGCCTCCCTCCCACCATGCCAACTGACGAACTACACCCACCCGGATCGCTCACAAATCGAATATGATTTCCCGACGTGCCGGTAATTTCTTCAAACCTCAAGTTGGTTCTGAGTTGCCAATGGGAAAGCGCTTTCATGATGCTCGATTTTGTCGTCGCGGTTAAGCCTGGATCAATAGAATAGCGGACGATCCCTTTCGGCCAGAGATGATTTCCTTTTCGAAAGAGTGAAAGCAGGCCCGGGTCAGAAAGTGCGGACAGTGTTGTTACATTATTGCTCAACTGTGAGATTTGATCGATTTCACCTAGAATAATATCTCCCTCAAATATTGAATCACCATTTGGTTTCACTTCATAATCCAGCTTTGTGATGTTTTGATCGGGGCCTTGAAGCTCGACAGTGCCCCTGATCTGATTAGCCTCGTCTGGAAGGCTGTAGTACTCGGCCTGCGACTGCGCACGGGCTATACCAGTATCAAGAAAGACCAGTGCCATTGAGGTCATAAGGCCTAATATTGTGGTGCCACATCTTTTCATTGCGTTTTGCTCCTTATGGGAGGACTTGAGAAACCAAAAAAGAGAACGTGATGTCGTTGAGATTTCTCCATTCCACCATTTCCTCTATTCCAGTGTCCGAATTTTTGAATTTGAATCTGTCGGAGGTGGAAGAACAGACGGCAGAAACCAACCCAGTTTGTGCCCCTTGCTCGACAAATGCTGTAATTTCAGCATTTCCCGTCTCATTTATGTTTTTGAGAACAATCTGCTTCGCATTGGAACGGGTCAGCTTGATATTGTCTTCGCAATCAAAAGACGACAAATCGTCCATGTATGTTCCAAGTACCAACTTGCGACTTGGGCCAAGCGAAATAACATCATCAAACACCGCAAGGGCTTTTTCCACATTCAAGGTACGACCCATGTTGATCTTGGACACAAGTGCCTGATCGTAATCTGCAGACGTGAGAATTCTGTGCTTGATATCCTGAACTTTCAGTTGTTGACCGCCATAGCTCCGCAAAATGGCTGCAACGAATGTTACGGCCGGTGCTGAAAAGGATGTGCCCGTCCACTTTTCTATTTCGGGAGCGTTGCCAACGGCCGGAATCTCGCATCCTGGCGCAGCTATATCAACGTTACTCCCAAAACTTGAGAAATTGGCAAGACCGCCATCAAATTTCAGCGCGGCAACAGTAATGATATTTCTGTTTTCACCGGTTTTCCCACCGTAGAAGGCGGGAAAAATAATGACGTCGTTCAAGGAGCGCCCTGAATTTCCCGCCGCTACGACAAAGAGTTCATCGCTCTCAACCCTGCTGATCAAGCTCAATAGATCGTTCATATTGTCTTGCGTACTGTTGCTCACTTGACCGACACTGAGATTCCAAATCGCATGCAACGTGGTACTGACGCTTGTGATCAGTTTACCGTTTTGAATTTCAGCTTTTACGCACACAATTCGTTCGCCTGAATTGCTGGTGCAAGTTGCGTTCATATTGGCTTTGAACAAGTTGAAAGGTCTTAGCTTTATATCATAGCCCAAGCCTTCGATGATGGCGCTCAACTCGGGACCACCCCTTGCTATCGAGGACACCGCAGTACCGTGGGCTGCTAAAAGCCTTCCATCCGATTTTGGATCGCCAGCAGCCATTACTTCGGCGGAAAGTGGCTTTTCTGAGTTTATGCCAGAATAGAAGTCGTAAGCTGTCTGCAGAGACTCGCTCTTATGCCCATATAGTCCTGAGTCCGGGATGGCAATTGTCACAGATGTTAATTTGTCTCTAAGCCGGGATGCGTTCTTTGTCAGGAGAGTCAACAGGCTAATCTTTTTCCTTAAATAGACCGCCTCGTCCGTTGGTTCGAATTTGCCACAATTTTGCAGCAACAATTCCGGGGTGAGAGACATGGGACCCACAAGAAAAAGTCCAGTGGCATTTGAAATCGGAGAGATCGTTGGTTCAGACGAAACAGAATCTGAAAATGCCGCTAATATTT
>JANMKJ010000432.1:0-7937 GCA_031371945.1 Rhodobiaceae bacterium | reverse complement strand
TGAGCGCGCACCTTCTGCACCGCTGCACTAGTGCAGGCGATCATGACTTTATCTTCTCGCCCTTGGGATCATAGAAACTTGCAAATTGCACCCGCGCGCCATAGCGCTTCCACGCCAGTTCAACTTCCCACGAACCACTTTCAATCCAGTCCTTGGTGACACCCTCCTTGGCGGCAACATATCCCATGCCCAGCGACAGGTTCACCCGGTGACCCCACGCGCCTGACGTCGTTGACCCAACAATCACGCCGTTCCGGTAGATCGGCTCCTCGTGATACATCATTGGTGCTTCTGCACTCGTGTCAGCCAGCGCCAGGCACACCATGCGCTTGGGCTGAACCGCCTGCGCCTTTTGTTTCAACAGGGACTCGCGGCCAATGAAACCACCTGTCTTGTCCCACGCCACGGCAAAGCCCAGGCCTGCTTCCAAGGGCGTTTCCTCATCGGAAATGTCGTGCCCCCAATGCCGGTAGGCTTTTTCCGTGCGGCAATTGTTCATCGTATGCATGCCAGCCGGCGTCAATCCAAACTCTGCACCTGCTTGCCACAGGCATTCGAAGACGTGCGCTGCAAATTCTGTCGGAATGTACAGTTCCCAGCCCAGCTCGCCCACATAGGTGATGCGCGACGCCCGCACCCGGGCATAGCCGATTTCCAGTTCCCGGGATGTGCCGAACGGAAACGCAGCGTTTGACAGATCAGCACCAGAAAGTTTCTGCAGCAGCGCCCGCGAATTGGGACCCATGATGGCGATCATTGGCAAACCGGATGTGATGTCGGTGGCCACACAGTGGGCATCGTCAGGCGTGTGGCGTTTCAGCCATGCCATGTCCCGGGTCTGAGGAACTGCACCTGTCACCACCAGGAACTTGTTTTCCTCGAGCCGGGTAACAGTAAGATCGGCCTCTATGCCACCGCGGTCATTGAGCCATTGGGTATAAACAATGCGGCCGGGTTCCACGTCGATGTTGTTGGCACTGACAGTGTTGAGCACCTTGAGCGCGTCACGTCCCTCAACCTGGTATTTGGCAAAGGACGACTGATCGAAGAAAGCACAACAGTTCATCAACTGCTTGGCTTCATAGTCGGCGCAGGCGAACCAGTTCTGCCGACCATAAGAATATTCATATTCCGGCTTCACACCATCACGGGCATACCAGTTCGGCCGTTCCCAGCCGTTCACCTCACCGAACACCGCGCCCAGCTTCTTGGTGGCATCATAGATCGGCGACCGCCTGACACCGCGAGCCGTTTCGGCCTGGCGGTAGGGCCAGTGCATGGCGTAGAGCAGGCCAAGTGTTTCCGTCACGCGCTCGCCCACATACGTGCGGTTGGACTGGAAGGGGTGAATACGGCGAATGTCCATGCCGTTTACATCCATCGGCGGATGTCCGTTCTTGATCCATTGGGAGAGAACCAGCCCCGCACCACCGGATGATTGAATGCCAATGGAATTGAAGCCGGTGGCCACATACAGGTCTTTTACTTCGGGCGCCTCTCCCAGGTAATAACGGTTATCCGGCGTGAAGCTTTCCGGGCCGTTGAAGAACAATTGAATTCCGGCGGTTTCCAGCAACGGCACGCGGTTGATGGCATTGGCCAGAATGGGCTCGAAATGGTCCATGTCTTCGGGCAGCGTTACAAACGCATGCTCGTCGTCAATGCCGCCACCACCCCACGCCTTGGCCTTGGGTTCGAACGCGCCAACCATCAACTTGCCAGCATCTTCCTTGTAATATGTGCATTCGTCCGGCACCCGCACGACGGGCATGTTGCGCGGCAATTCGGCAATGGGTTCTGACACGATATAGAAATGTTCGCAGGCATGCAGTGGAATGTTCACGCCAATGCTGCGCCCCAATTCCCGTGACCACATGCCTGACGCGATCACGACCTTGTCTGCCATGATGGTGCCATCGGCAGTTTCCACGCCCACAGCCCTGCCTTTTTCCACGAGGATGCGGGTAACCTTGGTATTCTCGAACACCTTGCCACCACGCGCCCTGGCACCTGCCGCCAGTGCCTGGGTGACATCAATCGGGTTGACCTGGCCGTCCTTGGGCAGGAACACGCCACCCCTCACATTTTCCATGTTGTAGTGAGGCACCCGCTCCCTGATTTCGGCGGTGGAAATGACGTCAACCGCCAAGCCAAAATTCTTGGCCATCGAAGCGCCGCGCAGCAGCTCTTCCATGCGCCCGTCCGTGAGCGCAATGGAGATCGAGCCATTCTGCTTGAATCCGGTGGCTTGCCCCGTTTCCTTCTCAAGGCCCTCAAACAGGGATGTGGTGTATTTGGCGAGCTCAGTAAGGTTCTTGGACGCGCGAAGCTGTCCCACCAGCCCCGCCGCATGCCAAGTCGTGCCCGAGGTCAGCTGTTTGCGCTCCAGCACAACTGAATTGGTGATCCCGATCTTGCCCAGATGATAGGCAATTGAACACCCCACGATGCCACCCCCGATGATCACGACATCGGCGCGGGCGGGCAAGGACTTGGACATGTGAAAACTCCGGATGAAAGCTACAGTCACGCTTAACATGGCGCTGCTCCCTGTCAAAAGCGCCAATCAAACTCACGCCACGGTACCAAGAACTCACCCGTCTACACAACGAACTCATATTCAGGTAAAACCCGTTAACCGGGGCTTTGACCAGGGAGGATGTCATGACAGCCTATAACGTCGTGCGGTTCAAAGTGAAGCCAGGCCAGAATCAGAAGTTCATTGATAGCCACAAGAACTTCCCGGAGCTTGCCGGCATGGAAGACGGGGCATTGATCAAGACGGGAGACAACACCTTCTGCTTTGTTGGCAAATGGAAGAATTTTGACGACATCGCGGCTGCCCGCCCGCAAATGATTGGTATCCTCGACAGCTTTCGGGGCATGCTGGACGATATGGGCGGCGGCCTTGGCCAGACCGACCCTGTGTCCGGCAATGTGGTTGTAAGCTTCAAGGACATGAAGGCCTAAAAGACGGCGACCACGCCGATTTTCCTTTGCGGTGAAGCCCTGTTTCGACTAGTCTTGGGTTGAAAAAGGGAACGGAAATTCTATGCATAAGGGTAACATTTCTCCAACCGAGGCCCATCAACGCCTGCAGGGTAATTCGTCCGCCGTGCTGGTGGACGTGCGCACCCAGCCGGAATGGACATTTGTAGGTGTACCCGCCGTGGAGCGGCTTGTGCGGCTCGCATGGCAGGTGTTTCCGGCCATGCAGGTCAATGCCGGTTTCGTGGAAGAAGTTGAACAGATGGGCTTGCCCAAGGATACTGAGATTTTGTGCATCTGCCGGTCCGGTGCGCGGTCATCTTCGGCAGCATCTGCCCTGACCGAAGCGGGCTACACCAATTGCTGGAACGTGGCCCAGGGCTTTGAGGGCGACAAGGATGCCAACGGCCACCGCGGCATGACCAACGGCTGGAAAGCCGCAGGACTTCCCTGGGTTCAAAGCTAGTGGGCAAATATACGAAGAAACAAGACCCCAAGGGCTGGGGTGACGCAACCAAGCTTGTTCGCGGCGGCACCGACCGTTCACCCCACGGTGAAACGTCTGAAGCGATCTATCTCACTTCTGGTTACGTCTATGACGACCCCGAAACCGCAGAACGCCGCTTCTCGGGCGATGAAGAGGGTTATGTTTATGGGCGCTATGGCAACCCAACCGTTACCATGCTGGAAGAACGCTTCCGGCTGTTGGAGGGCGCTGAGGCCTGTTACGCGGTTGCATCGGGCATGTCGGCAGCTTTTGGTGCGCTCGCCTGCCAATTGAAAATGGGCGACCATGTGGTCGCCTCACGCTCGCTCTTTGGTTCCAACTTCCAGATCATCACTGCCATCCTGCCAAAGTTTGGCGTGACCTACGATCTGGTGGATGGTCGTGATGCCAAGGCCTGGGCGGCGGCCATGAAACCGCAAACCAAATGCGTGTTCCTTGAAACTCCATCAAACCCGTTGCTGGAGGTACTCGATATCCAAATGATCTGCGAGATCGCCCACAAAGCCGGCGCCAAGGTCATTGTTGACAATGTATTCGCAACGCCCATCCTGCAGAAGCCGATGGAACTGGGCGCGGACATTGTGTTTTATTCGAATACAAAACATACCGATGGGCAGGGCAGGGTCTTTGGCGGCACCATTCTATCAACCAAGAAGTTTAAAGAGGAAGAACTCAAACCGTTCCTGCGCCACACCGGGCCAACCCTCTCGCCCTTCAATGCCTGGGTTCTTCTCAAGGGCATGGAAACACTAAAGCTGCGCGTCGAGGCCCAAAGCCATTCGGCGGCGACAATTGCCGAGGCCTTAAGCTCCATCAATTCAATCAAGCGGGTTTATTACCCGCACCACGACAGCCACGAACAGGTAAAGCTCGCCCGCAAGCAGATGCGAATGGGCGGCACCATGGTGTCATTCGATGTGGACGGCGGCAAGGACAAGGCCTTCAACGTGCTGCGCCATCTCGGCATTATTGATATCTCGAACAACCTCGGTGACGCAAAGTCTCTGATCACCCATCCCGCCACTACCACCCACCGCAATATCGGCCCGGAAGCCCGCGCCATGATGGGCATTTCCGATGGCACCTTGCGCCTGTCGGTGGGACTTGAGGATGTGGATGACCTGGTTGGCGATCTGAAGCAGGCGCTACGAAAGTAGAAATCCAGTGGAACTGCGCAATTTGTTACACGCTGAACTTGGTGCGGCACAAGAACTTGTCTTCAAACCCTGCAAGCTTGCTTGCTCAAGCCTACGCCCGGAAGCTGAAAGCACCGATTATGGTGCATATGCTTTTGAAATAAATGGCATGAATATCAGGTTCCGTGCGGCCAAGATAACGCCGACCAAAGTTGGGCAGTTCGTTACGTTTTGGAAGCGAAGTGGACGGGGTCCAATTCAACCGTTCGATGCCTCCGATAAAATCGATTTGTTCATCGTTGCTGCGCGCCTCGCATTTAGGTTTGGTCTCTTTATTTTCCCGACATCGGCTCTCATAGAGCAAGGCATCGTTTCTGTAAAAAGCGTCGGTGGTAAACGAGCGATACGTGTTTACCCATCTTGGGACACACCGACCAGCAAGCAGGCAGAAAAAACGCAGCGTTGGCAACTCAACTATTTTCTGGAAACCCCGATTGAACTTGCTCGTGCAAAAATGCTGCTTGCGGGTGACGGTCACATCGTCGCGAAACGGTAAATCCCGATGGTGATGGCGAGGAGGCCAACAGCAATTGTGAGAGCCCGCTTTGGCGCGATTTTGGAAAGATAGCCTCCGAATATGGCCGCTGGAATTCCACCGATCACCAAGCCGGCAATGGGGTAGGCCATGCTGCGCCAATCGCTGCCACCTTCCCAATGACCGAAGGCAAAAGCTGCTACAAATGTGGCGAATACGGCAACGCTTACTGCAAATTCTGCAAAATTGCTCGAACCAATGGCATAGCGCGACTCTGTACCCGTGCCCAGAAGACTGGTGGTGACGATGGGTCCCCAACTGCCACCGATGCCTTCTATGAGGCCGCCCGAAAAACCGATCAACCGCGTAAAGCCTTTGGGAAAGAGGCGCGGCGCGAGGTCCCGCACTCCGCGGTAGACGATCAATGAACCGATTAGCAGCAGGTAGACGTTGATTATGACCTGCAGGACATAGCCTTTGAGGCTGGTGAGCGCTGTTGCACCAATGACACCGCCGATGGCACCGAAGATACACAGCGCCACAACAATCTGCCAATTCAGGTTCTTGTGCCAGTAGTGTGACAGGGCAGCCGTACCGGTCGTTGGCAATTTTGCAGCATTGACACTTGCTGAAACCATGGCGGGTGGAACGCCTTGTGCCAATAGGACCGATGCGGAGATAACACCAAATCCCATTCCGAGTGCACCATCAACGATTTGCGCAATAAATCCAACTATAGCGAAAGCTATGAAATCATGCATCCGGCAATTCCCCTCGCTCGTAAATCACTTAAGCGTTCACAGCCTGCCGCTGAACTGTGCGTATAATTTGTCCATTTGCCAAAAAATGAATTCCGCACTCGGTCTTTTCCGAACCTGCCCAACGGCCTGCGCGCGGGTCCTCATCGGTGCCACCCCGGACCGTGCAAGGCGCGCAACCAATTGAGCGATAGCCCTGCAGCTTCAGGGGATGCGAAGGAAGATGGTGATTGACCATGTAGGATTGCAGATCAAGAGCTGTAAAACCTGCCAGGGGCTCAACTTTCAGGCGGCCATCATCGACGCTCACAAAAGCAAGACCGGAACGGGCCGCACCATGAAAACGCTTGCGTCCGGAAATCATCACGTCAAATCCCCGAAGTGCCTTCGCCATCGGCAGGGTTTTGCGAATGTTGCAGCAGGCATCCATGCTGATGGTGTGCAGTTCGCCATTGAGGTCCTGCATTTCGATATCAAATGGATCAGGTTTCACGGTGCGCACATTGGTGAGGCCGAGTTCGGCAATGAGCCTGTCGCGGTAATCCAGGGTTTCCTGAAACAGCTTTTCCGTATCGAGGAATATGATGGGCAAGTTGCGGTCAACTTCGGAAACCATGTGCAGCAGCACGGATGACTCCGCGCCAAACGACGAGACAAGCGCTACCCGGCCGTGGAAGTCACGGGCGATTGACTTGATCAGGTCGCGGCCTTCGAGGCCGGCATAGGTTTCAACGGCAGCATTGAGGTCAACCTGCATGGGGCTGTTCCTCCCACGGCGCAGATTCCATGTGGCGCTCAGTCCAGACCTCCGCCTCACCCGCACGGCGGTACAGACCGCGTTGGTAGGCGAGCGACATCTGCTTTGATGCGGCCTGCCAGACTTGCAGTGGAAAGCGATCTGTGACGTCGTAGGAGCTGAAGCCAACCTGCGTCATGTACTGCAGTTGATCGGGTAATATATCACCCGTGGCGCGCAGCTCGCCGCGGAATCCCAGATTGCGGATTTGCGCAGCCAGGGAATATGACCTGCCGTCAGCAAATGCGGGAAACGGCAAGATGACCAACGCAAGGTGGGGCAGAAAATGTGCGAGTTCATCCGCGTCATCATTGTTGGCGAGACTAACGCCGAGCTGGCCGGGAAATTTTGCAAGGTTGTCCCATTCCGCCTTCAGCCGGACGTAGGGAACCACGACATTGCCACCCTCCGGCAGGGCATCGTCAGAGCTGATCTGCACCCAGGTATCAACCACAAAAGCATTGTTCTTAAGCAGCGGCATAGAGCGCCTCCTTGAACGGAGCTGGCCCGAGCCTGCGGTAAGTATAGAGGAACTCTTCACCGGGCTGGCGCAGCTTCACATAGGTATTGAGAATCTTTTCGATGGCATCTGCCACTTCATGGCCCGCAAAGCCCGGTCCGAGAATGGATCCTATCGAAGCGCTTTCGGTGGATGAGCCCCCCCAGAGTGATCTGGTAGAATTCCTCGCCCTTTTTATCGAGACCGAGAATGCCGATATGGCCAACGTGATGGTGGCCACAGGCATTGATGCAGCCCGAGATGTTGATCTTGACGGGTCCGATTTTCTCCTGAACGTCAAGATCAGCAAACTTCCTTGAAATTGCCTGGCTGATGGGTATGGATCGCGCCGTTGCCAGCGAGCAGTAGTCCATGCCCGGGCAGGCGATGATATCTCCCGCCAATCCATAATTCGCGGTCGCCAAGCCAGCCGGAACCAGTGCCTGCCAAAGTGCAAACACGTCATCCTTCTTCACGTGTGGAAGAATGATGTTCTGGGGATGGCTGACGCGCAGTTCATCGTGGGAGTAACGTTCGGCCAAATCCGCCATGACCCGCATCTGCTCGGCCGTGGCATCGCCCGGAATGCCGCCTTCCGGCTTCAGCGAAATGTTGACAATGGTGTAGCCGTCGACCCGGTGTGCTGCCAGGTTGTTGCGCGCCCAGCGGCCAAATTCCGGGTGCATGATTTTTGCGTCTTCAAAGGCGGGTGCAAAG